>NZ_FMXO01000007.1 GCF_900104215.1 Desulfonatronum thiosulfatophilum
CAACCCGACCATGAGCCGGATTGGTTTTGCTGGGCGCCCTTTCTCGCTGTAGTAAACCGTAAACTCATCATCGAAGTGCTGCCAAGGGATCTGTTTAGCCAGTTGAAGCAGAGAATGATGGGGATTGAGTTGTTTCAACAAATCCGGATAGAGGAAGTTGCCTTGATTACAATTTTTCTTTTTCGCCTTCATAGTCACTCCAAAATCAGTGATTTTTCGACCGGCTTATTACAGAAATACTGCAGTAACTGGTTGAAAATGTACTACGAAATAGAAAAAATGTCAAACAATTTTAAATAGTTGATCTATTTTCAGGGCAGACTAGTTACAAAATGACCAGCGAATGCTTCTTGCCGGTCCGGTAGATAAGGCCCCTGTCAATGAAATTGATTTCCTAAATGTTCTCTTGGTCCGCACCATGTTTCGATGTTTCGAAGCCGGGTGGAATAATTACCGGGTCGGATCAATGACGACGATCTCGCCGGAGATGATTTCCGCCTTGGCCGACTCCACGGCATCAAGCGCATCCTGGGGGATGATGTCGCGGGTGTATTGAAAATCCGAGGTGCCGACTCCGCCTTCGGCCACGCCGAAATGACGCTCTCCCGGCTGGAGATTCCCTTCCACCAGGCTTCGGATGGTTTCATAAACAGCCACGTCAACGCGCTTGACCATGCTGGTTAACACCGTGCCTGGAGCCAGATGGTCCTGCTCGGAATCCACCCCGACAGCATGGAATCCATTTTCCTGGGCAGCGGATATGACTCCAATTCCTGTTGCTCCACTGGCATGGTAGACGATATCGGCCCCACGTTCGTTCTGCGAGATGGCCAATTGTTTGCCCAATGCCGGGGCGCGAAAACTTCCCGCATAGTCAACCAGCACTCGAGCATCCGGATTGACGAAGCCGACTCCTTGTTCGAATCCGCTTTGAAATTTACGAATGAGCGGGACCTCCATTCCTCCGACAAAACCAACGATATTGCTATTTGTCATCTTTCCCGCGAGTACGCCCACCAGAAATGAGCCGTCGTGCTCCATGAAAGTCACTGAGCTGACATTCGGGGCAGATACCACGCTGTCGACAATGGCAAAGTTAATGTGTGGGAAATCTTGGGCAACCTGTGTCAAGGCAGCTTCATGTTGAAACCCGACTGCGAAAACCAGATCGTAATCTTCCATGGCAAATGCTTTCAGGTGGTCTTCCAAGTTTTCAACATCCTTGGGCTCGATAAACTGGAAGGAGATGCCCATGTCTTTCTTGGCCTTCTGCAATCCACGCAGAGCAGCATCATTAAATGTCAAATCGCCCAAACCTCCTGTGGAGAAGACGATCCCTACTCTTTGTTCAGCTGATGCGGTAAACGTCATGGTTAGCAATCCAAGCAGAACGAGAAACATCAAACAACCTGACCTCCGGAACATACAAGCCACCTTTGTGTTATTGCTGTTGAGTCACAATGTTTTTGCAAAGCCTGTCGAAGAACATATTTTCCCCGGCGTTACAAGCAATTCTCTTGGCCGACAAATTACATGGCGGTTGCCGCAAACAATCTGTCGGAAATTCCGACAGGTTCACGAATAGGAGCAACCTTCAGTTGTTGCAAAAATTGCAACAACTGCCATGGCTTGGAAAATCGTACAGAAAAAAGACAGCGGGAAGAAAAGCTGTGACTGACGAGACATCCGGCCTTCCTTCGCGCCGGAAGCGCTATGCCGACTGGCTGGCGAACGTCAAGGGGTGCATTGTCGCCGCACGCAACCGTGCGGCCTTGGAGGGACGATGCGGGCGGCAGTCTGCTGCCCAATTGCCGTGGTTCCACAGGTAGAGCTCAAGGCCATAGGTGAATTGGCGAACGAGTCCTGGGAATGGAATACTAAAGTCTGATTTCACAAGGGAACCGCTTGTTTCGCTCAGGACTCAAAGGTCGCCAAGAAATCTTTTGGTAAGCAGGAAAGAGCTGCTTTCCAAAAGATTTTCGCTCCCTGCCGGGAAATAGTGCCCTCAGGCATGAAACCTTTTGGCGGCTGCATCTTTCCAGCAGGAGCCAAAATTCGTTCTTCTTTGCGACCCCCGTGCCATGAGCGAAGCGGGCGGTTCACATCCAAGGTTCCTCTCTTCCAAATGTCGAAGTCTGATATCACAGAGTCAGGAGTGGGCCTGACTTGGCAATGCCTCCTTTCCTCCGTCATCCTCCTGCTCTCCTACGGACATGATCCAATGCAACGCATGCGACGAATCGCGGGTCAGGGCCAGCTTTGGTTGCATCCATTTCCAGCGTGGTCTAAGCGAATACCAGTCCTGATTCGATTGCCAGGACGGCAAATCGGAAATGTGGCGCAGCCACAGCCCGCAGGGGCCGGACACAGGACGTGTCCGGATAGTTCTGCGCCTTGTCATCAGGTTTTTTGAACAGCCTACGGATTCGGACTTTATCAACACGCAGCGACGCTTCTGCTTCTGAAAGACAGGAAGACCACCCGTGAAGTGTTCGGCACGTACATCCATACGGGTGTATCCGCTAGGAGCGGGAACAGCCGGTGCGATACATCAGCATCCAGAATGCTCTGACACTAAAGTTGGCAGTGCCAATAAAATTGGCACAACCACTAAGGCTTAATCTGGTTGGTACTGTTCTGTAACAATATTAAATCCTAGTGTTTTTCTCATGGTGTAAAATGTGCTAATTATGCTTCAAGGCAGGCACATCCATATTGATTTAAACCTGAAATCTGTTTCAAAAAAGGAGATTGCGATGCAAAAGATAATGGTGAATATTTTGGCCGCAGTTATCATTTTAAGTGTTTTTGTTGCATCAGCGACAGCTTCTACAGGACTGGAAGCGGCTTACAACAGATGTTTAGAAAACTGTGTCGAACTTGATAAGGCAGTTTGTGAGCAGTGTTGTGAAAAGGCTTTTGAGCCTGTAGTTATAAACTGTCGAATGAAATTCATAAACTGTTTGAAATATTGTAAAAATGACAAGAGGTGCGAGAATAATTGTTATTATAAAGTGCAATCTTGCGGAACCGGCGCAAAAGGCGAGCATGTCTGTCCGTAAAATGGGCAGGTACTTTACCTTGTTCTGTGAATTTTTACAAAAAGGCAAAGCAATGCGTAAACTGTTTTCGTCTGCGTTCCTTGGCTTGGCTTTGTCAATTCTGGCCTGTTCCTCATCTCACGCCAATAGCGGCACCTACATTGACTGCATCCATGGCTGTCCCATTTTAATCATTTGCAGTAATTGTTGCAACGAAACATTTAGTGATGTATTGACAAAATGTAATGCGAATCAAAATCGATGTGAAGCCTTGTGTCCGCCAAATACCTCAAAATGCCTTAACCCAAATGTCTTTGGGATCGAAACGTGTTTGCAGCAAGCTTCAAAAAATTTAAAATGCCCACAATGGAAAAGTGTAGCACGGCCACAGGCTGTGTTAACAAGATCTGCAGCCTCAGAATGCAGATTCTGCTACGAAGATGACAGATGAAAGTTTAGAAATCCAAAAATAATTGTCCATCAATAAAGCCTGTCGAATAACCGACAGGCTTTTTTGGTATCCAAAAACAAAATGAGATCCAAAGTTAATAGTTTGTATTCCAAGTCTCATTTCTTGATGTTCAAAATCTATTCTTTGAAATCCCAAATTTTGCCGATTAAAAAATATTGGATCGACATGGCATTGGAAAAGCCATTCAAAGTCACCAGATAAACTTCATTTTATTAATTCAGGCCAATGGTTGCGGATCGTTTTGTGGAATATCTCAAGTAGGTCAAGCGACACGCCAATCATTCGCATCGACTTGAGCATTTTTTTGCTGCATGTTCACCGACCATGCAGCCCACCACAGCTTGCGCACGGCAAAGGCCCAGCGGGGCATCGTCAAATCAGCGCCGCCCAGGGCGAAGGCCACGCCAGCCAGCAAAGGGCCGAGCAAGGTCGCAGCCGGGAACGAAGCCCAGTGCAACCCCACGGCCAACGCGACGGATCCAAGAAAAAAGGCGGCCCACAAGCCGACGGGGCTGAAGCGAAACATTACCGCTACATCACTGCTAATCATTGAGGCATAGCGGCAGGGAACTTCCGCTCATTTTGCCGCAGTTCCAGCCCGAATCCGGGTAATATCCGCACGAGTTTCCCGTAGTTACGTGACCGCTGACTCCCGGAGGAATATAGCTGGAGAGACCGTCACGGGAGATGTCCCTTGTCACCGCGCCTTTGCTGCCACCGACAAAACCGTTTCCGCAGTTGCCATATGAGGGTACGAACAGAATCCAGTATTTAATACCTTTACACCTACAGGCATAATTCTCGTCAGCCAATGCAGGCGTGACCGCTGTAAAGACCAGGGCGCAGACGATGATCAGCGCACAGGCAACTTTTTTTGGATCCGTTTTCCACATTGTACTCATGATCGTTCCTCTTTGGTTGGATGGTGAGATATTGACTTGATAATGAATGTTTCATGCCTTGCAAAAAACCATAATTTTAAAAGGGTACAATGCCGCTCGTTGTGCCGCCTGCCCTCATGCCTCCCATTTTCGTGCCAGAACTCTGACTCGGCATTGTATAGGTAACCATGACCATGCCATTATAGATACCGACAGTATTTATCGTGTAACCATAGCTTCTTAAACAGCCCGGAATCTCATAAGCAATATCAATGGTCGAGTTGGGTATTGTGTTTCTGTATCCCCAGGCATTCAGGTTGGTTCTCATGCAGCTCAGTCCGGAATCGGCATCGGCCTTTGGCACAGTGACCACACAGAACAGGACAATCGAGGCAAAGAGGACACCTGAAGCAAAACAAAAGATACCGTTAATCAGTTTTTTTTCTCCCATCATTTCCTCCGGTTCAGTGATTGAACCACCACTTCTGAATTGTTTGAATGCCCTGGGTAGCTCCCCAGGACTGAAACACGATGTCACGCCATGATGCTTCTCATTCGATCGCGAGGCGATGCCGGAGAATGTCTATCAAATATCGAAATGACTCTAACGGTCATCCTCATGACAAAACCTGCACTCTGATGTCTTCGTCAAACCCGGCTGCGGGCCGCCGGTCTTCCAGTGCGGGCAGTCGAAATCCCGGGAACCTTGCCCCAGGCAGTCATTCCTGTCGCGCATGCAGATGTTCAAGCAGTCCATGGCGCCCGGAGGGCACAGGGCCTCGCACTGGTCCCGTTTCGCGTCGCAGGCCCCCAGGATGCTCCTGAACGTCTCGTTGCAGCAGCTGGTGCAGACGATCAGGTCGGGGCAGCCGTGGATGCAGTCGATGTAGGTGCCGGTGGCGGCATGAAGGTTGGGCGTTGCCATAAACAACAGGGCCAGGGCCATGGAAGCGGTCAATGACAATTTTCGCATTTCCTCTCTCCTCGTGAACGTTAGGTATTGGATTTATGCCGATAAAATCCCTGATAGAGCACTATACATGCCAGAGAAGAACTTGCACTATTCCGGGATGTTGCCAAATTCGCCAACCGTCAAGGCGACATTTTGTCGCGCCAACTTTCCTGGCGCTGCCAATATTGGTGGCTGGCTTGAGGGATGTCAGGAAGAACCCCCGCAGGGCCGCACAAATAGGATCACGGCAGAGCAGGCCGCGGAAACCCTGGTGATCCTCCATGCTGAGAGAGGATCTGTGGCTGTCGGTAGGTTTGAAATTGTTCTGGCACAGTCCATCAAGGCACGTGTAGGATTAAAACTGGCACCCAATGAGGTACCCTTTTCGGACTAACGCCCACGTAGTTACTCGGCTCGCAAGGCCTGGATGGGATTGAGGGCCGCGGCCTGGCGGGCCGGGTAGTAGCCGAAGAAGATGCCCACGGCAGCGGAAACGCCGACGCCCAGGAGCAGGGCTCCGTGAACGAGTTCGAACTGCCATCCGGAGTAATGGGCGATGCCGTAGGAAGCGCCGACGCCGATGAGGATGCCGAGAATTCCGCCCACCAGAGAGAGCAGCACGGACTCGATCAGGAATTGCCACTGAATGTCCCGCTTCTGCGCGCCCAAAGCTCGGCGGATACCGATCTCCCGGCGGCGTTCGCTGACCGAGACCAGCATTACGTTCATCACGCCCACCCCGCCCACGACCAGGGAGATGCTGCCGATGGCGCCCAGGAGCAGGGTGAACATCCGGGACTGGCGCTCCATATGCTCAATGATCTGTTCCGGGCTGGTCACCCGAATCTGTTTCGGCCGGGCCAGACCGGCAAAGTACGCCTGCACTTCCGCTGTGGCCTGGCTGGCCGTGACGCCCGGTTCCAGCCGGGCCATGACCGTGCGGATGGCGTTTTGCGGTGAGATGCGCAGAACCGTGGTGATGGGCAGCATCAACCCCTCGCTGGCCTCGTAGGGCCGCATCGCGCCCATGGCCGCCGGGTGCAGGATTCCGGCAACGGTCAGTTTGCGATTGTCGAAATAGAGGTGTTCTCCCACATCCACGGCTATGCCCTGGCCCATCAGCCGTTGGGCGAGGTTTCCGCCGAGCACGGCATGGGACATGAGCACGTCCAGGTCCGAGATGAACCGGCCCTGGTCCAGTTCCAGCTTGTTCAGGTCGACAAAGGATTCTGTCACGCCCAGCAGCGGAATGGAAACCCGCTGGCCCTCCCGGCGCAGCTCGCCAAAGGCCGAAGCGTACGGAGCCACGGTCCGGATCGTCGTCAACCGCTCCGGCAAGGCCAGGGCCTCTTCCAAACTGAAGCCGGTCGGTTCTCCGCTCCGGTCTCCGCGTCCCTGCTCCATCTGGATGGAGATGATGTCCGTGCCCATTTCCATGAACTGACGCAGGGTTTCGCGTTGGGCCAGAGCTCCGGTGGAGACCAGGGCGATCACCGAGCCGATGCCGATGACAATGCCAAGCAGAGCCAGGATGGAGCGCTGCTTGGCGGCGATCAGGGACCGGGAGGCTTCCCGGAGGTTGGCTTTGAGCATCATGGCGTGGCCCTCGCGTGGGCGCCGCTTTCCGCGATCACCCCGTCCTTCATCCGAACCACCCGCCGGCACTGGGCCGCGATGTGCGGATCGTGAGTGATCAGGATCGTTGTAATGTTCCGGCTAGCGTTAAGATCCAGAAACAGGTTCATGATGTCCTGGCCCACCCTTGTATCCAGGGCTCCGGTGGGTTCGTCGGCCAGGATGATGGACGGCGATCCGGCCAGGGCTCGGGCAATTGCCACTCGCTGCTGCTGGCCGCCGGACAGCTCCGTTGGCTTGTGTCCGGCCCGCTCGGCCATTCCCACCCGCTCCAGCATTTCCCGGGCGATCCGCTTTTGCTCCCGCTCGCCCATGCCCCGGTAAATCAGGGGCAGACAGACGTTTTCCAGGGCGGTGAGCCGCCCCAGCAGATTGAACTGCTGAAAGACGAAGCCGATCTTTTGGTTGCGGATGGTGGACAGCTCCCGGTCCGACAGAGAGGAAGTTTCCCGACCTTCCATCAAATAGCGGCCCGAGGTAGGCTGATCCAGAAAGCCGATCACGTTCATCAGTGTGGATTTGCCGCACCCGGACGTGCCCATGATGGACACCAGCTCCCCGGCCCCGACCTCCAGGTCCACCCCCTTGAGCACCTCCACCTGCACAGGCCCCAGGGTGAAGGACTTGCGGATGTTTTCCAGCTTGAACAGGATCATGCTCACCACCCCACCAACCGGTCCTCAACCTGCAGTCCGGCGAGAATCTCCACGGCGTTCAGCGTGGTCATGCCGGTCTGGACTTCCCGTTCCTCAATCTGGTCGTCGTCCAGGAGCACCCGGACCAAAGACTGGCCGCGCTGGGGGCGAACCAGGTGCAGGGGCAGGAGCAGGGCAGCGGGGTTGTCGTGAACCAGAACCTCCAGGTCCGCGCTCATGCCCACGCGGATCACCTCTTCAGCTTCCGGCCCCAGTTCCGGGATGGTGATCTGGACGTCGAAAGTGGGCGCCTGATGCCCGCTGCCGCCTGTGGCCTGGGCCGAAATGTGGGCCACCAGGCCGGACAGGGTCAACCCCGGAAAAGCGTCGCCCCGGGCCGTGACCTTCTGGCCCGCGATGAGCTTGCCGATGTCCACCTCGTCCACCTTGGTCAGCACCCGCAGCCCGCTCAGATCGCCCAGGGCCAGCAGGGCGGCCCCGGCCGTGACCCGGGCTCCGCGGTCCAGGGAGAGCTTCTTGTCTTCCTCCACCGTGGGCCGGACCACCACGCCGGAGGCCGGAGCCAGCACCCGAGCCCGGGCCATCTGGTTTTCCAGCTCCGCAAGGCGCAACTCGGCGTTTTCCAGCTCCATGCGGGCGATCATCACGTTGTCCGAATTGGCCTTGTCCCGGGTGGAGGCCAGGTCTTCCCGGCTGGCAATCAGATCCGTGGTCGAGGACTGGACCTGCTGTCTGGTGGTGTCCAGTTCGTTGGCCGGAATCAGCCCCCGGGAAAAGAGCAGCTCGCTTTCTTCCAGCTTGCGGCGGTCGGTTTCCAGCTTGTTTTCGGCCCGTTCCACGCTGCGCCGAGCCCGAGCCATATCCTGGCCGCTGTCCCAGTCCCGCAGCTCGGCATACTTCTGCACGGCCTTGATCCGGGCGCCCCGGGCCTCGCGCAGCTTGACCTCCAGCTCGGATGCGTCCAGCACCAGCAACAGGTCGCCTTGGCGCACCCGCTGGCCGAAAATGAAGTGGTTTTCGAGAATCCGGGCGTCGAAGGGCGCGGTGACGACGATTTCCTCCACCGGCTGGAGCCGGCCTGACAGGGAAATGGTGGCCGTCAGGGGCTGGGTCCGCACCGTATGCACCTGGCGGGTCGGAGCGTTGGAGACAGAGGCCGAGGCGGTCAGTCCGGGCAGGGACTTGAGGGCGGTAAAACCCTGGAAATGAACAACCCCCAGGCTGACGAAAAAGAGGATCACGGCAAGGGTGGCCAGAATGCGCACCACATGGGCCCGTTTCAGGGCCTGGGTCAGCCGGGTATTGGATTCTTCCAGGTCGCCGTAGGCCAGGGCCAGCTTGCGGTTGTTTTCCCGTTCTTGTTCCTGGAGTGTCTTCAGGGCCGTGATGTCTGAGAAGACCAGGATCACGCCCCGGGCTTGGTCGTCCACTGCGCCGCACAGATAGGACGAGGTCAGGGAGAGGGTGGCCCGCGTCCCGCCGGGACGGATGAAGTCCACGGTCTCCCGCCGGCCCACGACCTTTTCGAAGATCGCGTCCAGCACGACCTGGTTGAACTCGTCGTTGGCCTCGTCCATACCCATAAAAACTTCGGCAAAGGTCCGGTCGCACACACGGTCCCGGTCCAGGTTGAGGATCTCAGCGGCAGCCGGGTTGAACAGGGTGATCCGGCCTTGAAAATCCAGGGCCATCACCCCGTCGCGCATGTTTTCCAGAATATTAAGGTGCAAATGGTCCGCGGGGTTCATGACGGATCCTTTTCAGGTTTAGAGACTCGGTAGATGCGGCACGACATTTCGAGCAATGTGGGAACGAATCAGCTCGCAGTACGCTTAAGTGAACCGCCCGCTTCGCTCAGGACGCAAAGGCCGCCAAGAAGAGATTTTTGCCTTCCACCGGAAAATGCGGAAGGCAAAAGGCTCACCGCCTAACGGCAATATTTGATCCCTCCCGCAGGGAGGAGACAATGTTTTGGAAAGCAGCTTCTTCCCCTGCTTTCCAAAAGTGTTTTCTTTGCGAACTTGGCGACTTAAGCGAAGCGGGCGGTTTACAATTTTAAAAGTCACGCTCCACCTTTCCGTTAGCGGTCCAGCAACCAGACCTTGCCGCCAAGATACTGTTCTTCCAAGTCGGCGCGCTCCGCGATAAAGGCGATGCCCCAGGTGTCCAGGGTCGTGGCCAGAAGAGCGTCCAGCTCGGTCAGGGAATTCTGGTAATTGATGATGGAGTCGTTGAGGCTGTTGCGGGCGTTGCGCAGCCGGTCCTGCTCGATGATGAAGCTGGTGTTGGACATCTGACCCAGCTGGTATTTCAGTTCGCTGAAATGATAGGTCTGTTCGGAGAGCTCGTAGGTGCGCCGGGCCAGCTCGACCTGCTTCAGACGTGATTCCACGGTAAGAACCCGCTGTCGCACCAAATTTTCCAGATTTTCCCGGTTGGTAACCAGCGCCATTTCCGCCCGGCGCAGGGCGATGCGCGCCGCGAGCAGGGGCTGTTCCCGGTCGTACTTGGGGTCGCCGTAGATGGGCAGGGGAATTTTTAGGGCTACGCCCACCCGCCATTCATCCTGGCGAAAATCCGGCTCCGGGTGCCGGCGGCGCCAGCCGTCGGTATAGGCGCCTTCCAGGTCCAGGTCCCAGCGCCGCTGGTTCAGAACGTCCTCCAGGTTCATCCGGGCCAACTCCAGGGCGTTGTGGGCGGAGAGGAATGCCTGGTTGCGCTCCAATGCCAGCTTCAGGCTGTTCTCGAAATCCGGGGTCACGACATGCAGTTCGATGGGTTCGGTCAGGGCGATGGCCGTGCCGCTGTCCAACTCCAGGCGGCGGACTAGGTTCAGTTGGGCGGTATCCAGCTCCTGCCGGGCTGTTTCCAAATCCAGCTCCTTCTGGGCCAGATCGGCTTCGGCCTGCAAGCTTTCGTTGGCCGCGCGGCGGCCGGCGGCGATAAGCACCCGGGTATCCTCCAGGTGCTTGTTGGCCTTGGCCAATGCGTCCTCGGCCAGTTCCAGGCGCTGCCTAGCCCGCATCATGGCCCGGTAATCCGTGATCACCCCGTTCACCGTGCCGATCAGTGTGTCCCGTAACGCACGAACGTCGTCTTCTTCCTGCATCGCGGCCCGGACCAGGGAAGCCGTGTTGTAGCGGATGCCGCCGCTTCTGAGCAGAGGCTGACGAAATCCCACGGACCAGCCCGTCAGGCCGGTCTCCCGGCTGCCGATGTCGCCGTAGCGATTCCGGGTCCCGGTGAACGTGTTGTCCCAGGCAAAGGACAGCTCAGCTCCGGTGGGCACTTTCTGGGTCACGGTGGTGACGACTCCGGCATCCACGGTTTCGGTCCGCGACCGTTCCGCATCCGGTCCGCCCGCGACGTACCGGCTGGAGGAGCCGACGATAGAGGCGTCCGCCTTGGGCTCTATTTTGAGATTCGGGTGGAACTTGGACAGATCTCTGCCCAAAGAGAATTTCTGGAGGATCCGGCCCAGATAGGCGCTTTCGATCTCCCGGTTCCGGCGCAGGGCCAGATGGACGGCCTCGGTCAGGTTCAGCTCCAGAACCTCGGGCAAACCGGGTTCCATGGTCAGCGGCAGGACGTATTCCGTACCCTGGTCCGGAGTCTGGTCTCCGGCCGCTTGCCGGGTTTGAAGCAGAGCCTTCAATTGGTCCTGGCCAGGCGACCGACTCCAGGCAGACGTCGCGCCAGCCCAGGTCCAAACAGCCAGGATGAACAGTACGAACGCAAGAACGGATTTACAAAGTGGTCGGTAAGGCATGCTCTTCACGCTTCATGCGTCAGTTTCATTCTCTGTTGTTATCTGCATATGCCCACGGAATTCAGCAGGCAATTCGTTTCATGGACGGTTCCCGTTGGAGACAGTATCTATTGCAAACTCTCCCACTATAGCAACACTTTTTGATACATAAGACGCCAAAAGATCCGTGGCGGAAGATGTTGATGAAGGAAAGACTTAGAAGTGTCACGCTCTAGAGCGTCAGGCTGGTGTACGAACCTGAGTAACCGGTATGTCCGCGAGCGTCCTGCTGAACCAATAGATAAACGGCTAAACAGCTCTTTCAGGCCTCGGTTGGCCTGGATTGTGCCCGCTATGCAAGCGCCGTGAAAGCAGTCAACTACAGACGGTCATATCTCAATGATAACTTGTGTTCTTATTTATTCGCAGAGCTAAAGACGTTCGCATGGAAAACGGGGAGCAGGGGGAGCTTGCTCTTGGTTAGGACGGACTGGGGTTGGGAGCAAAATTGTTTTCTGAAATTTCCTAAGAAACCACACAGGACTCTGTATGGAACGTTATTAAGGCGGTTCCAGCTAAATGGTAAAGAGCCACCAGTGGCGGCCTCTGCTGCGCCTGCATGCCGTGGGTGGACGGAAAGTGAGTCCTAGCCGATTCTGGTGGGCGATCTTCTCTAGGACTGGCTATGTTGTGGAAGGGGGGAGATGGCGGGAGGGTGGCTCACAAAAAATAGCTTTCTACTCATATAGCGACGCTTACGCAGATTGAATGCAATTCATCGGAATCTTTGTAAAATGGTGCCCGGGGCCGGAATCGAACCGGCACGCCCATCTCTGAGCGAGGGATTTTAAGTCCCTTGTGTCTACCAGTTCCACCACCCGGGCACACTACGGTTCATTAGCCTTTCGAGCTTTGTCTCGTCAATCATCGCCGACCTTATACACGGGTATGGCGACACATTCGCTCTTTCGTCGGGGAGGGGAATCTGTTATGTGGCATGATCATTTTCTGTTTCCTCCCCATTCTGCAATATGGAGAATTTCGTTGACATGAATACCGAACCGTCGATCATAACTACGTCCACGATCATTCTTACTCCCCTGGGGCAGGAAGGGGCTTTGGAGCGGGTGCTTCTCGAGCAGCCCGTTGAAGTCGCGCTGAATGAGCGGGTGATTGGTTCGGCCATGGTTCTGGCGGAGAATCTGGAGGAGTTCGGGGCTGGGTTTTTGTTCGGCCAGGGGTACGTCTCCTCTCCCGAGGAGATCGTGGAAGTGGTGCTTTGCGATCAGGGCAGGGTCACGGTGTATGCCCGGGTGGATGACAAGACCGAGCCGGAAACCATCGTGACGTCCGGATGCGGGGGGACGGGTCGGATCAGCCGCAGGATGCTGGAAGAGGATTTTCCGGAGGCCTCCGGAAATTGCATCAATTTTGTCCAGATCGGCGACCTGATCCGGGGAACCCTGAATAACTCGACCCTGTCACAGGACACCCACTGCGTTCATGCCTGCGGATATTGGGCTGATGGGCGTTATTTGGGATGCTTCGAGGATGTCGGCAGGCACAATGCCGTGGACAAAGTCATCGGGGCCATTCTTCTGGGGCGGTTTCCCACTGGAGGGGCCATCTACACCACAGGCCGCCTGACGTCGGACATGGTCCTGAAATGCGCCCGCATCGGCATTCCCATCGTCCTTTCCCGCTCGTCGCCCTCGTCGCTTGGACTGGAAATCGCTAAAAGGGCTGGCCTAACCTTGGCAGGATATGCGCGGCCGAATCGGTTGAACGTCTTCCATGCGCCCTGGCGCATCACGAACAACGGCACCGGGGAGTGACGTTGCGCTTTTGTGATTTTACCGATCCATCGCGCTTGAGCCGGAAAAGCTTGAATTTAAGCAACTAATCAGCTGAGGTCCGTCTTGCCTTGATTTTTCGGCCTCGCAGACTACTTCGCCGGCTTCGTAACATCAAACCATTGCGTGAATAAACAGCATTTGGAGCTTCAAGTGCTTGGCAATGGTTTGATGAACGAATCCTGGCTCACTCAAACATGCGAGACCGCAAAATCAAGACAAGCCGGACCAATCCCGCGTACTTTCAGAATATGCTGAATAGTTTACAAATTTAATCTCAGACCAGAAAATTATGATCGTAATCCCACGATGCTGATGCCGGCCTTGTCGGCCAGGGTGAGGCTTTCTTCGAGGTGGATGAAGAGGCTGCGGGCGGCTTCCAGGGCCAGACAGGATGCCTTGGCCTCGATCATGGTTTGGATGGTTTTGGGGCCGACGGCCGGGAGATCCAGACGGGCATCCTGGATGGGCTTGAAGAGTTTGATCACCACGCAGCCCGGGCCGACCAACTCCCCGGCACGGAGAATCGTGGCATCCGTGCCTTCCAGGCCTTCCACGGCCACGGTGGTCCGCTTGCGGACGACGATGCATTGTCCGATGTCCAGCGCCCCGATCTGACGGGCCATGGGCCATCCGAAATCAATGTCCGCCTGCTCCTCGGAAGTTGGGCCGCGCCGGGTCAGTACTCCTTCCGGAGAACGCAGATGGGGCAGGAAGTCCATCGCGGATACCACGGACATCCCTTCGCTTTCCAATTCGCCTGTTATTGCCCGAAGCAGAACGTCGTCCTGTGTATTCTTGACTTTCCAGAGCAGCTTGGCAGCCCGCCAGTCCGGCCGCAGATCAACAGCCCGGGCCTTGTGGATTTTGCCCGCCATCACGATCCGGCTTACGCCCTGTTTCTTGCAGAACGCAATCAACTTCCCCAGCTGGCCCAGGTTCTGCCATTGCCAGGCATCCATGCTATCGGCCAGCGAGGGATCCGTTTCTCCCGCAAATCCAACGCCCACGACCCGCAACCCCATGCTTCGGGCGCCTTCAAGCACCAGCTGAGGCAAGTGTCCTCCGCCGGCGATGATGGCCATTGTCTCGTTGGGTATTGCTGTCATGTTCCGGAGCTGATCCTGATACGCTCCGGCCTAGTAGACCGGGATATCCTGCCCGTTCACGGCCAGTTGATTGTCCGCTGAGACGCCGCGGACCGTGAACTGCAGGAAATCGATGAGAAAACCAACTTCAGAAGATTCGGGGTAGGCGGCCTGTACTTCCGCAATGGCGTCCTGGCGTTTTTTTCCAGAGCGCCAGATGATCTTGTACGCTTTTTCGATCTGGCTCACGGCCTGGCTGGAGAAGCCCTGGCGCTTCAGACCGATGACGTTGGGGCCATACAATTTGGCCGGAGTGCCCGTGGCGATCATGTACGGAGGGATGTCCAGACTGATGCCGGCCTTTCCGCCGATAAAGGCGTAAGCCCCGATCCTGGCGAACTGGTGCACGGCGCACAAACCACCAAGCACGGCCTTGGTCCCGACATGGACATGGCCGCCCAAGGTCGCGGCATTCGCCATGATCACCTTGTCATCCACCACGCAATCGTGGGCCACGTGGGCATAGGCCATAAACAGGCAATCCGAGCTGACGCGGGTTACGCCGCCGGCGTCCACGGTTCCCCGGTGCATGGTGCAGTACTCTCGGATCAGGTTGCGGTCGCCGACTTCAAGGCGCGTTGGTTCGCCCTTGTATTTGACGTGCTGGGGATCGCCGCCGAGAAAGCTGAAGGAATGGACATGGTTGTCCGCGCCAAGGCTGGTGTGGGCATGAATTCTCGAATGTGCGTCAATTCGCGTTCTGTCGCCGATGGAGACGTCCGCCTCGATGATGCAGTATGGCCCGATCTGGACGTCCTGTCCCAGCTGCGCCCCCGGATCCACCAGAGCTGTGGAATGAATCTGCGTTGCCATTATGCTCGCTCCAGATCGACAAAGGCGCCGCTCAACGTAGCCTCGGCCACCAAATTTCCGTTGACATGGGCTGTACCGGTCATTTTCCAGACGTTCATCTTGTTGCGGACATGGTTCATATCCAGCAACAGTTGATCTCCGGGAACGACCTGGCGGCGAAACTTGACCTTTTCCAGGCCGGTAAAGACAAAGAGCTTGTCCTTCAGTTCCCCGGCCGGCCGGCTTTTCAACAGGAGCAGCCCGGCGGTCTGGGCCAGTGATTCGACGATGAGCACTCCGGGCATCAGGGGGTAATCCGGAAAATGACCCTGAAAGTGCGGTTCGTTGAAGGTGACGTTCTTGATGGCCTGTATGCTCTTGTTCGGAATGAATTCCAGAATTCTGTCCACAAGAAGGAACGGATAGCGGTGCGGAAGCAGATCCATGATGCCGCGAATATCAATCAGCGAAGGGTCACTGTTGTTCATTTTCTTCCTCAGACAATTGCGTTTTTAACAATGCCAATTCCTTTTCCAACGCGGCCAGGCGTTTTCCCATCTCCGGGAGACGATTCCAGGACGCGGCAATACGCATGAACTTTTTAGCTTCCACGGCCGGACTGCCCAGGTAATCCCGGCCGCCCTGCAGGGAACGGTTCACTCCGGACTTGGCGCCGACGCGGCAGTCGTCTCCCAACTGCAGATGGTCGGCAATGCCAACCTGGCCGGCCAGTGTGACCCTGTTCCCGAGTTTGGAACTGCCCGCCACCCCGACCTGGGAAACCAGGATGCAGTGCGCGCCGACTTCGACGTTGTGCCCGATCTGGACCAGGTTATCTATTTTCGTGCCGGCGCCGATATGCGTGGTCCCAAGTGTGGCCCGGTCTATGGCGGCGTTGGCGCCGATTTCCACCTGATCGTCGATCCGCAGATTGCCGACCTGCGGCATCTTTTCCAAGCCCGTAGCGCAGGGAGTATACCCAAATCCGTCGCTGCCGAGCACGGTGCCGGGGTGAACGATTACGTCGTTGCCGATGGAGGTTCCGGACATCAGAACAACGTTGGGATACAAAACGACACGCTCGCCGATCCGGCAGTTCTCGCCCACGTAGACGCCGCTGAACAGCGTGCTGCCTTTGCCGACCTGGGCATCCTTGCCGATAAAGACAAAGGGATACACCGTCACGGAATCATCCACCGATGACTCCGGGTGGATGTACGCCATGTCGCTTTGTCCGGTCAGACAACCCTGGGGCGTTGCGAAAAGTCGCAACGCCCGGGTGAAGTCGAGGTAGGGATTGGTGCTGATCAGAGCGGAACCAACGCCGTCGAGATACTCCTGTTGCAGGATGACCGCACCGGCCCTGGAGGTTTTCAGCAAGGGGGCGTATTTCGCCCCTGCCAGAAAACTCAGGTCTTGGGGGCCGGCCTTTTCCAGACCGGCAACCCCTTGAATGACGGTGTCTGACCCATGCATGGGCAGGCCGAGCCGGCTGGCCAGTTCGGAGAGAGTGTGCCCCATGGCCGGGCTACTTCGCCTGCCAGGCTTTGTTCAGCTCCTGAATGATGGGCTGGGTGATGATCACGGACTCGTCCGCATAAACAAGCCCTGCCGCGGTTCCGTCAATGATCATGCTGAAGTTGTTCGCCTTGCCGTATCTGTCGATTACGCTCAGCAGCAATTCCAGAATCGGCTCGCTGAGACGATCCTCTTCGGATTTCATCTTCACCTGAAACGCCTGGAACTGATCCTGGAAATCGCGAACGACCCGGCGGTATTCCAATTCCTTGTCCTGCTTCGCCTCCTGGCTCAAGACCATGCTCTGGCGCTGCAGTTCGTCGCGCAATTTGGTGATGGCCTCGTTCTGCTTGTCCAGTTCGGTTTTCATGGACTCGAAGCGGGTGCGCAACTCCTGCATGGCTTGCTGGCCGGGAACCGAATCCGAGATGACGGTCTGCATGTCCACGATGCCGATTTTTGTCTGAGCCCAGGACACGCCGGGCAAAAACAGCGTGATGCAAAGAAGGGCACTCAAAAATAAACGCATAAATACTCCTTGCTGTGATTTGTTGAATATGTTCGGGTTGAAGATAACGTTTCAAATAAATGTCGCGCTACGCGATTTGCTTCTCCGCCATGGACCAGTCCTCCATTATAATCGTGATGGGACACGATGTACATCATGGCGGATAAGGCGAGACGACGGACAATGTGGAGCTAGAAAATCTGGCCGATGGAGAATTCAACCCCGCTGCGCTTTTCTCCATCCAGGCGATCCAGTCCGTATCCATACTCCAGGCGCAACGGTCCCAGGGGGGAATACCAGCGGATGCCCGTGCCGACGCTCTTGTAGAGCTTGGAGCCGAAGGTTTCATCGTCGTCCCAGACGTTGCCGGCATCGAAGAAGAGCAGTCCGACCAAGCCCAAGTCCTTGTTCAGGGGGAAAAGATACTCGAAGTTGGTGAAAAATTGCTTCGTGCCGCCGATGCGGTCGTTCGTCGCCGGATCCCGCGGGGAGATCTCCCAACCCGGATATCCTCGGACGCTGTCGATGCCCCCCAGGTAGAACCGCTCGAAAACAGGTGCTTCCTTGCCATCGTTGTCAAACAGGACTCCGACTTGGCCGCGCCAATGGAAGACGGTGTCCCAGAAGAGCGGGTAATAGAAATGAGAGTCGTAAATAGTCTTGATGAAATCGTCGTCGCCCTGCAGCAAACCTCCGGAGTATTGTATAGAGGCAGTATTCACGGTCCCGCGAGAGGGGTTGAAAATGCGGTCCGTCGTGTCTCGGGAAATGGCGGCATAGGTGGAACTTGCCCATTTCGTGCCTTCAGCGTCACGTATCTGTCGTGCGGCATGTTCCCGCACATCGGAGATCGTGTAGCGCTCCAGTCGGTAATTCCAGAACAACTTGGTATATTCGCCCAGTGGGTAGGATAGCCGGAACCGACCCCCCACGGCTTTGCGTTCGTAATCCTTATAATCCCGAGTCCAATAATAGAGGTCCGAGCCGACGCCGAGCAGCGTATCCCTCCAGGCCGGATTGGTCAGGCTGATGTCGTAGGCCGTGCTCCGGCCGCTGAAGGTTCCCCGGAAGGCTAGGTTGTAGGCCCTGCCGAGAAGGTTCCGTTCCTGGACCGTGGCGGAGAAGAAAACCTTGTCCAGGCTGGAATAGCCCGCGCCGGCGCTGAGCATGCCGGTGGGTTTTTCTTTCACCGTGACCTTCAGGTCCAGCTCGCTGGGGTTGGGCGTCGCCAGGGTCTCGATGTCCACAAGCTCGAAAAAGTCCAGTCGAACCAAGCGTTCATTGGACCGGGCCAGCTGGCTTCCGCTGAAAAGATCGCCGTCGCCGAGCCGCATTTCCCGACGGATGACGTTGTCCCGGGTCTTGGTATTGCCCTCGATCATCACGCGACGAATGTAGACCAGCGAGCCTTTGTCCAGGACGTACACCACGTTGACCAGCAGTTCGTCCCGTTGGATGTCCAGCTGGGCGTCGCTCTGGGCAAATGCATAGCCGTATTCCGTATAGTGGTCGGCCAACCGCTGCAGGTCCTGACGCAGGACCGAACGGTCGAAAAAGGCGTTTTTGGCCTGGAGGTCGTCCAGGTTGATCAGGTTCATCAATTGCTCTTCCGGCTCCAGCAGATCGCCACGGAAGGCAATGGTTCCCACCTTGTATCGCGGCCCTTCCTCCACCTTGAACGTGATCCGGATGCCTTCCTCCAGGTATTCCACTTCTGGCTGACCTACCCGGGCGTCGAGAAAGCCGCGGTTGGCATAGTAGGCTTCCAGGGCCGCGGCGTCGCGCTCCAGGAGTTCTTCGCGCAGGATTCCCGTGCCGGTCAGCCAGGAGAACAGGCCGCGTTCGCCGAGGACCAGCTCGTTTTTCAGTTCACGTTCGCTCAGGGAATGCGCGCCTTCGATCCGTATGTCACGAATGAACAGTCTGTTGCCCTCGTCGATGGTGATGTTCAGCCTCGCCTGGCGCGGGTCGGTCTGCTCCAGGGAATAGTCCACCTGGGCGAGGTAATATCCTTTC
The DNA here is from genome assembly GCF_900104215.1 of Desulfonatronum thiosulfatophilum. Classification (NCBI taxonomy): domain Bacteria; kingdom Pseudomonadati; phylum Thermodesulfobacteriota; class Desulfovibrionia; order Desulfovibrionales; family Desulfonatronaceae; genus Desulfonatronum; species Desulfonatronum thiosulfatophilum. Next base: position 19,221 of record NZ_FMXO01000007.1, read on the forward strand.
TGGCGGTACAGTTCCCGGATCTTGCCCAGATCGTCGGACAAGATGCGGGGGTTGATGATGCTGCCCGTCCGGGTAGTGATGGCCTTCAGGATGTCGCCTTCCTTGATCTCCTTGGCGCCGAGAACGCTGATGGCCTGAATCCGCGGGCGCTCGGCCACCACGAAAGTCAGGACCTTGCCTTCAGGACCATCCTCGACCCGGATGGAGATGTCGTCGAAAAAGCCCAGGTCAAACAGGCGGCGTACATCCTCGTTGACCACTTGCGGATCGTAAATGTCGCCCCGCTGACTGCGGATGCGCAGCAGCACGACATCGGAGCCGAGAGTCTGATTGCCTTCCACTTCGATCCGGGCGATGGTTTCAACCTGGCGCAGTTCACGGGTGATCCGCTCAACCAGTTCGTCCACTGCCGGAAGCAGGTTGATCAACCCTTCTCGGACAACGAAAAAAGATTTGGCGGGACGCAGGCCGAAGGCTTCCACCATCCGCACGTCCAGGCTGATGTTCTCGCCGATCTGGTTGAAGCTGCCGTAGATGCTGTGCGCGGACGCGGAGAGCAGCGCCAGGTCCCGGGCCGAGGCCAGGTCGAGCTCGGTCAGCTCCTGGGCTCTGAGCAGCTGGATGGTCTGATCCCCGGGATGGACCTCGAAGCCGTTGTCGCGCAGACGATCCCGCAACAGCTCCGGCAGGCTTTCCTGGAGATATTCCAAATCGGGTGCGGCATTAATCTCGAAGGGGAGCACGACCAGCTTGATGGCCTGCCCGGATTGAGCGTGGGCAAAACGCTGCTCACCCGGGAGCAGGAAGCTGAACAGACATGCACAGATCAACATCAGCGCAAACGGACGGAAATTGGAGGTCATAACATTCCTCGCACAGTGCGGGTTTACAAGGAAAAAAGTTCGCCGCCACGCAGTTCGTACTGATGCCGCATGGCCAGGGCCAGATCTCGATTATGGGTCACAACGACCAGACTTGTTCCCAGGGTCTGGTTCAGGTGCATCAGTATTTGTTTGACGCTGCTGCCGGCTTCTTCATCCAAATTGCCCGTGGGCTCGTCCGCCAGAAGAACCCGGGGCTTGAGCAGCAGAGCCCGGGCAATAGCCGCGCGCTGGCGTTCGCCGCCGGAAAGGGTGGTCACCCGGTGATGTTTCCGGTCCCCGAGTCCGACCATCTCCAGGGCGTCCGAGGCTTCCCGGCGCGACCAACCGTGGGAGCGGCCGGCGATCAATCCGGGCAGGGCCACGTTTTCCAGCGTGGTAAACTCCGGCAAGAGATGATGAAACTGAAAGACAAAGCCGATGCTCAGGTTGCGCAGGCAGTCCTTTTCAGACTGATTCATCCGGCTGAGATCTTTTCCGAGAAAGAGAACTTTTCCGCCAGTGGGTTGGTCCAGCGTGCCCAGGATGTGCAGCAAGGTGGATTTTCCGGAACCGGAAGCCCCGATAATGGCAGCTGATTCGCCGGGCCGCAGGGAAAAGTCGATCCGTTTCAGGATGGTTAGTTGCTCGACCGCACTCCGGACCGTCTTGCTCAACCCCTGCACCTCGTACAACAGCGCGTCACTCATAGCGCAGAGCCTCGGCAGGTTGCAACCGGGACGCTTGGCGCGCCGGATAGAGCGTGGCCAGGAAACACATGCCCATGGCCGCCGCGGCGATGATCGTCAGGTCCGACCATTGCAACTGCACGGGCAGATGGTCCAGGTAATAGACGTCCATGGGCAGTTGGATGAACTGGTACCGTTGCAGCAGATAGGAAAGCAGCAGGCCGATGGCGAAGCCCAAGGACGTGCCCAGAACTCCGATCACGGTGCCCAGAAAGATGAAAATTCGGCCGATCCGCTTTGGGCCCGCGCCCATGGAGGCCAGGATCGCAATGTCCCGCGTTTTTTCCATGACCAGCATGACTAAGGTCGTGATGATGCTGAAGGAACCCACCAGAACAATCATTACCAGAATGACGAACATGGCCGTTTTCTCAAGTTTCAAGGCGGCAAACAGGTTCTGATTCATTTCCATCCAGGTGCGCACGTGCAACGGAAAGCCGCCCAAGGCGTCTGCCAAGTCGCTCGCGACGCGCGGGGCCGCGTACACGTCGTGCAGCCTAACCTCCAGCCCGGTGACCAGATCCTCGCGAAACCCCATCACGGATTGCGCGGCGGGTATGGTTACGTAGGCCAGGGACGAGTCGTATTCATACATTCCGGTGCGGAAAATGCCGCGCACGACGAAGTTTTTGACGCTGGGAGAGAAGCCGGCGGCTGTACGTTGTCCGGCCGGAGAGAGGAGATTCACGGGCGAGCCGACACGCAGCCCCAAGCGGCCGGCCAACTCGGCGCCGATGAAGATGCCGTAGCCTTCGGGGACGTCAACAAGATCCCGGACATCGCCCATGATCAGGTCGTCGGAAAGGGTGATCACGTTGTGGGAAAGCTCCGGATCGATACCACGCAGGACCACGCCCTTCACTCCAAAACTGGTGCTGAGCATCACTTCCGAATACATGAAGGGCATTGCTCCGGCCACGCCGGATATCTGAGCGGCCTGGCGGGTCAGGGGCTCGTAGTCACGGATCGTGCCTTCCAGACTGGTGACGACGATGTGGGCGTTGACGCCCAGAATCTTGTCCCGGAGCTCATTGCTGAAGCCGTTCATCACGCCCAAAACGACAATCAAAGAGGCGACGCCGAGGGCGACGCCGAGAATGGAGATCCAGGAAATGACGGAAATAAAGGCGTGATTGCGCTTGGTCAGCAGGTAGCGCAGGGCGATGAAGCGCTCAAATCTCATGGTCCCGGGCTGACCTCCGGACGCAGCAGCGGAAACAGGATCACTTCGCGGATGGAGGGACTGTCCGTGAGCAGCATGACCAGCCGGTCGATGCCGACGCCCTGGCCCGCGGCCGGGGGCATGCCGTACTCCAGGGCCCGAATGTAGTCGTCGTCCATGAAGTGGGCTTCCTCATCGCCGGCTTCCTTCTCCTTGACCTGTTCCTCGAAGCGGGAGCGCTGGTCCATGGGGTCGTTGAGTTCGGAAAACGCATTGGCGATTTCCCGGCCGGCGATGAAGAGTTCAAAACGGTCCGTGACGTCCGGATTGTCGTCGTTGCGCCGGGAGAGGGGCGAAATGTCCGTGGGGTAGTGGTAGATGAAATGGGGTTGAATCAGTTTGGGCTCCACCAGCAGATCAAAAAGCTTGGCCTGGAGTTTGCCGAGCTTTTCACCGATATGGGCTTTTTCGCCCAGCTTGAAGACCAGATTCTTGGCCTGATCGTAATCCTGGTACTGGGCCGGCTCGAGCCCCCCCAAGGTCTCCAATGACTCATGGAAGGTCAACCGCTGCCAGGGGCCGCCGAGATTGATGGATTCCCCCTGATAGGCGACCACCTCGTTGCCGGTGACCTCTCGGGCCAGGGCGGCGAACATCTGCTCGGTCAGGTTCATCAGATCCTGATAGGTGGCGTAGGCCCAGTAGAACTCCAGCATGGTGAATTCCGGGTTGTGCTGGGTGGAAATGCCTTCGTTGCGAAAGTTGCGGTTGATTTCGTAAACCCGTTCAAACCCGCCCACAAGCAGTCGCTTCAGGTACAATTCCGGCGCGATCCGCAAGTAGAGCTTCATGTCCAGGGCTTTGTGGTGGGTGGTGAAGGGGCGGGCCGTGGCGCCGCCCGGGATGGGCTGCATCATCGGCGTTTCCACTTCCATGAAGCCCTGGGCGTCCAGAAAGGTACGCAAAAAGCGCACGATCTGGGTTCGGCGCTGAAAGATTTCCCGGGTCCTGGGGTTGACCATCAGATCAACGTAACGTTGTCGGTAGCGGACTTCCACATCCTTCAGGCCATGATACTTCTCGGGCAGAGGGCGCAAGGATTTGCTCACCAGGTCCACGCTGTCGGCCTTGATGGTCAGCTCTCCGGTCTTGGTGCGGAACAAGCCGCCGACAACTCCGACAATGTCGCCGATGTCGAACTTCTTGAACAGGGCATATTTCTCAGCGCCGATGACGTCGCGCTGGACAAAGATCTGCATCTGGTCCGTGGCATCCTGGACATGCAGAAACGCCGCCTTGCCGAAGGAACGCTGGCTCATCACCCGCCCGGCCACGGCAAAGGATTGATTCAGATCGGCGAGTTGTTCCTCGTCATGGTCGTGGTAGGCGGTCTTGATATGTGCCAGGTCGGCGTTCTTGGTGAAGAAATTGGGATAGAGGTCGACCCCGGCTGCCTGGAGCTGCGTGAATTTTTCACGGCGCTGTTTTTGGAGCTGGCTGAGGCTGGGAGTTTGCTCGGTAGTCAAGATGATTCCTTGGGTCTTCATGGGGATTGGCCATGAAAGGTGTATTCGGGAGAATGTGATCGGTGTCCGGGATTTCCTTCCCGTGTTGGTTCCGCTTGGTGACGCAATGCCCTGGGAATGAGCAGGGACTTGATCGCGCAACCTGTCGCGGCTCGGGTGACGGCTTAAGCCATGGCAATGGAACTGGGCGAAACCGCAACGCCTTTGCGTATGCCAACTTCAAGGCTTTCGTCAAGAATGCTCCCTCTGCGAAATGCATGGCGACAATAATCAACTTGACCGGGGAATTCAATGCGGTTTAGAAATCCAAGATTTTTTGCAACTACTCAAGCACAGCTTCATTACGGGTAATGTAATGGCCCGGCTTGTCTCGTTTTTTCCGACATCGCATGTTTGACTGAGCAGGATTCGTTCATTGAAACCATTGCAGGGACGACTGAAGCACCAATGCTGTTTGTCCGAGCAGTGGGTTGACGTATAACTCCGTCGAAGGTGTTGCGAAGCGGAATTATACGACAAGTTGGACCGCAGATGAAGTAGTTGCCGATTTTTTACAACCATTCAGCTCAGGGGGGTGTTTGTGTCCGTTCATGTGGTTCGCCATCCACTGGTGCAGCATAAACTTGGGGTCATGCGTCAGCACGACATCAGCACGAAAAACTTTCGGGAACTGGCGTCGGAATTGGCCAGGTTGTTGACTTATGAGGCCACGAAAGATCTGGAGACCGAGCCCGAGACGGTCCAGGGCTGGAGCGGTTCGGTTCAGGTTGAACGGATCAAGGGCAAGAAAGTCACCGTGGTGCCCATCCTGCGGGCGGGACTGGGCATGCTGGACGGCGTCCTGGACATGATTCCGGGGGCCAAGGTCAGCGTGATCGGCATCTACCGGGATGAAGAAACCTTGGACCCGGTGCGGTATTACGTCAAGATCGCGGGAAACATCGAGCAGCGCATGGCCCTGATCCTGGACCCGATGCTGGCCACGGGCGGTACTTTGCTGGCCACCATTGACCTGCTCAAGGAGGCCGGGTGCCGCAAGATCAAGGGCGTTTTTCTTGTGGCTGCGCCCGAAGGACTGGAGCGGGTCGAAAAAGCCCATCCGGACGTGGAGATCTATCTGGCCTCCGTGGACGAGCGGCTTAATGCCCAGGGATATATTCTTCCCGGTCTTGGGGATGCCGGAGACAAGATTTTCGGCACAAAGTAGTTTCTTCGAAAACGGTACGGGTTCGTAACTACTCAGCTGCATTCCGGCTTGTCTCGATTTTTCGGCCTCGCAACTCCTTCGCCGGCTTCGTAACATTGAACCATTGCTCGAATAAACATCAATTGGTGCTTCAGGCGTTTGGCAATGGTTCACTGAACGAATCCCGGCTCAGTCAGACAGGCGATGCCAAAATCGAGACAAGCCGGAACACTCCGGTTTTTAATGAAAAGCTGAATATTTACAATGATTCAAGGAAAAGGACCTGCTCCTGGCGATATCTGATGGAGCACACGGATGGTATTGGCAACAACAGCGGGAGACATCCCGTGAGGAGAAACAATGTCGACTATTTCCACGCCGGAGTACAAATTTCGTTTCAGGGACAGCCTGCTGGGCATGCAGATGCTGTTCATCGCCTTTGGCGCTTTGGTGCTCGTGCCGCTGCTCACTGGACTCGATCCCAACGTGGCATTGTTCACCGCCGGTGTCGGAACACTGCTCTTTCAGGTCATCACCAAGGGCAAGGTGCCGGTGTTTCTGGCCTCGTCCTTTGCCTTCATCCCGGCAATCATGTTCGGGGTGCAGACCTGGGGCATTCCGGCGACCATGTCGGGATTGGCAGCGGCCGGCGTGGTGTACGTGCTCCTGGGGATGTTCATCCGCTGGCAGGGGCCGGCGATTCTGGAGCGCGTCCTGCCGCCGGTGGTGTACGCACCGGTGATTATGGTCATCGGGCTGATCCTGGCCCCGGTGGCGGTGCACATGGCCATGGGGCGCACAGGCGACGGGTCGATCCAGTTGGTCAGTGAAAACCTGGCCATGTTCATCGCCCTGGCATCCCTGACCGCGACGATCGTGGCCACTCTTCTGGGCAAGGGAATACTGCGGCTGGTGCCGATCATGATCGGCATTTTGGTCGGCTATGTGTTGAGCCTGCTGTACGGCATCGTGGACTTTACGCCGGTACGGGAAGCCCCGTGGCTGGCCGTGCCCAGCTTCGTTCTTCCGGAGTGGAACTGGCAGGCCATCATCTTTATCGTACCCATTGCCATTGCCCCGGCCATCGAGCATTTCGGGGACATTCTCGCCGTGAGCAGCCTGACGGGCAAGAATTACGTCAAGGATCCGGGCATCCACCGCACCATGACGGGCGACGGCCTGGCCACGACCCTGGCCTCATGCCTGGGTGGGCCGCCGAATACGACCTATTCCGAAGTCACCGGCGGAGTGGCGCTGACCAAGGCCTTCAATCCTGCCATCATGACCTGGGCCGCCATCTCCGCGATCATCCTGGCCTTCGTGGGCAAGCTCGGGGCGTTGTTGCAGACCATACCCGTACCCGTGATGGGCGGCATCCTCGTGCTGCTGTTCGGTGCGATTCTCGTGGTCGGTCTGAACACCCTGGTGCGCGCCAAACATGATCTTATGGAGCCCAGAAACATGATCATTATTTCGGTGATCGTGGTGTTCGGCATGGGCGGCATGGCTTTCGAGACCGGGGAGTTCATGCTCAAGGGAATCGGCCTGGCCGCCGTAGCGGGAATCGTGTTGAACCTGATCCTGCCTGAGCGCAGATTATAGATGCCGGAGTTCTGTTCGGACAGTAACCGGATACGTAGAGCTTATGAATAACATTGATTCGGATCTGGAACTCAAGTCGTTGCTTTGGGGGCTGGAAGCGGTGTCCTGGATTTTTCGGGGGGCGGATGGCGGTCAATGGCGGAGCGCGGGCCAGGATTGCCTGCCTGGATTGGCCGGCGTACTTCTCTTCCTTGAATCTCGCGGTCTTGTCGAAAATGACGTCCTGGACAAGGCCGAAGGAATCCATGCAATGGTCGCGGGGGTCGCCGCGGAGCCGACGATGGACCCCGAAGACCTGGAGGCTGAGTATGTACGGTTGTTCGTGAACCGCCTGGGAGGGTTGGGAGTTCCGCTGTGTCAGTCCAGCTACGGCGAGGACGGCCTGCTCATGGGGGCGGCGGCTGAAGACATGCGCCGCCGTCTGGGCCGGGCCGGACTTCAGGTTTCGGACGCCCTGCCGCCGGATCACATCAGCATCGAGATCGGTTGCCTGATGTCGCTGCTTTCGAGCCGCTTTGCCTCGGACCACCCCCGGATTCCGCACGATGATTCGGCCTCGTTGTTCGCCGTTCAGGTTCTCCTGCCGTGGGTCGGTGAGCTGGAGGCCCGGATGAGACAAGCCGAGGCCCATGACCTGTTTCAGGTGGCCGCCGCAACACTGACGGCCATGGTTCGCCATATCTCCGCTCAGGGAGATCATTTTCCGGTGGAACAGCAGGCTTGAACGCAGGAGCCTAAGGTTGAATTTCGCGACCATTGCACGTGCTCAGGCGAGTAGTCAGGCGCAGTTCAATAAACTCTTTTACTTCAGTCTGTTGAACTCGTTTCGCTGAGATTTGAAAAAGGCTCTTGACGAGAGCAGGAAGATTGAATAGTTACTTTCCTTTCGCCGCGCACTCCCTGGTAGCTCAATCGGCAGAGCGGGTGGCTGTTAACCACTAGGTTGGCGGTTCAAATCCGTCCCGGGGAGCCATAAAAATCAAGAGGTTAGATGAAAGTCTAACCTCTTTTTTTTACGTCTATTGGCTGACTCAATCAAACAGTCAGCTTTCATGATCATCCAGCACCCGCCGCACTATGGTCGCCATTTCCTTCATCTGATACGGCTTTCCGAGGAAGCCCTTGGCCCCGGATGCCATGGTGTCTCTGCCTTGGCCATTCGCCGAATATCCGCTGGAAATGACAACTTTGACGGCGGGATCGAATCGCAACAGTTCCTTGAGGCATTTGTGCCCTCCCATGCCGGGCATGTTCAGGTCCAGCAGAACCAGGTCGATGGGAGAATTTGGCTCTTGGTACATCTCCAATGCCTGTTCTCCGTTGACGGCCATTCGAACGCTGTAGCCCAGCATTTTCAGGGCTTCCCAAGTCAATTCACGAATTTGAGGGTCGTCATCCACCACCAGGATGGTTTCGCTGCCGCCCTCGATGGATGATTCCTGTGAATCTTCCTCAGTCAAATCTTCGTCCCCTCGCTCGGCAGGCCAGAAGACCTTGAACGTCGTGCCGTTGCCCGGTTCGCTGTAGCATTGAATATGCCCGCCATGGCTCTTGACGATGCCGTAAACCGAGGCCAGACCCAGGCCGGTGCCCTTGCCGACTTCCTTGGTGGTGTAGAAGGGGTCGAAGACATGCTCCAAAACCTCCTTGTCCATGCCGGAGCCCGTGTCCGTGACGGTCAGGAGCACATGAGGCCCAGCGGAAGCGCCCGGATGGAGCCTAATAAAAGCCTCGTCCAGAACCGTGTTGCTTGTCTCCACCATCAGCTTTCCGCCTTCGGGCATGGCGTCCACGGCATTGCCCGCCAGGTTGAGCAGGATCTGTTCGATTTGCACCGAGTCGGCCAGAAGCGGCCAGACGGACGGATCAAGATGCAGTTCCAGGGCGATCATCTTCGGGATGGTTCGCTCAAGAATGCGAACCGCTTCTTGCACTTCATGGTTCAGATTTACCCGCGCCTTGCGCGATTCGGCCTTGCGGCCGAAAAGCAGCAGTTGTCGCACCAATTGGGCCGCGTGGTTTATGGACTTGGCCACGTTCTGCAGCCGGGTCGCGTCAGGATGATCCGACGGCTTGCCCTGCAGGAGCAGTTCGATGTTGCCGCCCATGGCCTGGAGCAGGTTGTTGAAGTCATGGGCCACGCCCCCGGCCAGAATGCCGAGGGATTCCATTTTCTGGGCCTGGAGCAAGGCTTGCTCGGTCTGCTTGAGTTCAGTCAAGTCAACATCGATGCAGATCAACTCGGGGCTGCTCCCAGGTATTTGGAATATGGCATGGCTGGTGAAGACCGGCACCCGTGATCCGTCCTTGCGCTTGAGGATCAGTTCCGCGGCGGGAGCGGGAATACCGGTTTCGGTCATCTTCTTTATTTCCCCAACAACTTCAGGTCGCATCTCTGCCGGAATGATCAGGTCACAGAGATTCTTTCCCAGAGCCTCATTCGGCGTATAACCGTAAATTGTCTCAGCTGCCTTGTTCCAAAAGAGGATCGTGCCGTCCATCCCATACCCCTGAACCGCAACCGTAGGGACATGTTCGAACAAGTTCCGAAAACGTGCTTCACTCTCGCGTAGCGCATCCTCGGCTCGTTTGCGCTCGGTGATGTCTTGATGGGTGCCTATCATGCGAATTGCCCGGCCTGATGCATCCCTGGACGCCGCACGGCCACGTCCCAAAATCCATTTCCAGGCTCCATCCCTGGATTGCATGCGGAATTCGACGGCAAATGACTCAATACGGTTTTCAATACAATCGAAGTTCCTTTTAAAGGCTTCCTCCCTGTCGTCGGGGTGGATCAGGTCGAGCCATGAATTCACATGTGTCGGAATATCAGTGGACTCATAACCGAGCATCCTGGCATACCCAGGACTATAGTAGACTTGGTCGGTTTGAATATCCCAATCCCAGACTCCGTCGTTGGTGGCATCCATGCTTAATCTGAATCGTTCCTCGCTCTCCCGCAGTGCCTCCTCGGCCTGATACCGAGAGGTGATGTCATGGTTGACGATAATGGCTGCTTCAACTTTTCCCTGCTTATCCAACACAGGAGCGGAATAGTTGAGAATGATTTTCTTTTTGCCGTCAAAGGCTTCAATTTCCAGAAGTTCGTCGACAATGGTTTCGCCTTTGTTCACGGTGTGCACCAGGGCCCAATCATTCGGCGCGATTTCTTCTCCAGAGGGCAGACGTTTGGCATTGAAAACGCCGTACTCTTGCTGGTCGACATTGGGTTCTGCCCCCCAAATAGCCACCCCTGCCGGGTTTCCTTGCATAAGCTTCCCGTTCTTGTCCGCGATCCATAGGCCGACGGGCAGGATTTCAAACACTTTTCTGAACAGGTTCTCGCTTCTGCGCAAAGCTTCTTCGGTCTGCTTCAGATTGGTGATGTCCACATGGCATCCCACCATGCGGACCGGAGTCCCGTCAGTGGCCCACTCGATGACCCGCCCTGCACAGATGACCCAGACGGTGGAATCGTCCCTGTGCCGATAGCGAACCACATTGTAGAAAGGTTCCCGGCCCCTGCTTTTGACGTGTCGATCAAAAATTTCAAGCACAGCAGGAAGGTCTTCGGGAAAGATGATTTTCTGCCAGGCTTCCGGCGAACTCTCCATTTCATGATCTTCGTAACCGAACATGCGCTTGAAGGCCGGACTCAAGTACTCGGTGTTCTCCACCAGATTCCAGTCCCAGTAACCAGAGAGGGTTGATTCCAGGATGTCCTTGAGGATTGTTTCGCTTTTCAGCAAGCCCTTCTCGGCTCGCTTGCGATCCGTTATATCCGTCGTAAATCCTTGATACGCAATGATATGCCCATCCTTATCCCTGACAGCTCGCGCATTTCTTGAAGCCCAGAACTCGGTTCCGTCCCGGCGACGGAACCGGCTCTCATGGTTGATCACCTCGCCGTGCGTTTCCAGCAGCCGGGTAAACAGCTTTCGATCTTCCGCATCGACGTAGATTTGCCTGGAAATATCCGTGGTGGAAGCAATCAGTTCCTCGGGCGAATCGTAGCCTAACATTCCGGCCAATGCTGGATTGGCTGAAATGTAGCGGCCATCAGGCGTGGATGTGAATATGCCGATAGGCGCAAGATCAATAAATTCCTGGAGGTCAGCGCCTATTATTTGGTGATTGGTTGCTGATGTCGTTGTGAGCAAGACGACTCCATGGTTGAGAAATCAATCATGTTTTGGTGGTGGGTATTAAGGCAAGCCGGATCAATCCCTGTAGGTTAGATATACAGAATAGTTTAGGAAACCATAAACAAATATACGGAATCAAATCAAGCATTCAGCAAAGGTCCGGTTTGCCTTGATTATGTGGCCTCGCAAACCCCACGTCGGGCAGGTGAAGTCAGGATCGCCGGAAGACGACTGAGCGGGCAGGCGGCACTGCCCCAATGCGCGGATCAGGATGGTGTCGGCGTGAGATGCCACGTCAGGATGGCGTCAGCCTGTCTGGCCGCAGCCAGGGCCACGATGGGAGCCTGGGGAAGGTTGGTAAGGCAACAGGTGGAGGTTTCGTCGCCCACGAGGAGGAAGCCGGGGCGGACCATGCGGGTGCGGATTCTGTCCGGATCGCCGTATCCGGCAACTCCTGACGCGGCGACGAACAGTTCTTTCACCGGAACCATGGACTCGGCCAGCAGTTTCTTGGCGCCCGGATCGTCCACGCATTCCGCCACAGCGGTGCACCGGGCAAACAATTCATGGACATTCCGGCCGGTGATTCGCGTTTCGAACAGGTCAAGCTCCAGATTGGGATTGATCCGCAGGAGGTTGGCGGCCAGGGCCGCCACCTTGGGCTGGCCGATCTGGTCCGGAAAGAAGAACTGCCGGTTCAGGTTGGAGGCTTCCACCCGGTCGAAGTCCACCAGCACGAAGCGCTTGAACCCGGCGCGGACCAGAAAATGCGCGCAATTGGAACCCAGACCTCCGGCCCCGGCCAGGCCGATGCGCGCCTGTTGCAGCCGTTCCAGGGCTTGGGTGCCGATGTGCCCGGCAATACCTTGCTCCGTGAAGTTCACGCCGCCTTCCTGTCCAGCGGTTGCCAGTCCTTGAAAACCGGCTGAAAACCTTTGCCGCGGAGCATGGCGGCGATCTCCTCCACAGTGCGGGGGTCATTGACTTCAAACTGGGGCGTTCCGGCATTGCTCGAGCCATGTCCGCCCACGGACGTGGACACTCCCGCGGAAAGCCGGGTCACGCCCAGGGGGAGGAGGTTTTCCCGCAGCCGCGCGGACTCCCTGGTGGACAGGGTGATGGACGCCCGGGGCAGATACAGGCGCTGGGCCAGGAGGATCTGGGTCAAATCGCGATCCGAAACGGGCCGGTCCGGCTGCCAGTCGCCTGCATGGGGGCGCATTCGCGGCAGAGAAACCCCGATTTCCGTGCCGGGATAGCGATCCTGGAGCCAGCGCGCGTGCATGGCCGTCCAGAAGGCGTCGACGCGCCAGTCGCCAAGCCCGTACAGGGCGCTGATCCCCACCCAGCGCATGCCGGCCAGGCAGCCGCGTTCCGGCGCGTCCAGGCGGAATGCGTAGTCGCGTTTCGGGCCGCTGAGATGAACCTGTTCGTACAGTGCCGGATCGTAGGTCTCCTGGTAGATGGTCAGCCCCTCGGCCCCGGCCGCGATGAGCCGGGCGTATTCCGAAGTGGTCAGGGCATATACCTCCAGGACAAGGCTGGGGAAGAACTCCCGCAGCACTCCCAGGGCTTTTTCCAGATAATCCAAGGGCGCTTTGCGGGGGGCATCCCCGGTGAGCATGAGGATCTGCTTCAGGCCCGTGGCCGCGATGTCCCGGGCCTCGGAGCGGATCTCCTCCAGGGACAGCTGCCGGCGGGTGTTGACCTGTCCGGAGTTGAACCCGCAGTACACGCAGCGATTGGTGCAGTGGTCCGAGATGTACAGCGGGATGAAGAGCTGTACGGACCGGCCGAAGTGGCGCAACGTGACTCCGGCAGCCTCTTGGGCCAGGGCCTCGAGCAAGGTCCCCGCTGCAGGAGAGAGCAGGGCCAGCAGATCATCGGGACCGAGCCGGTCGCGGCCCAGCGCCCGAATCACGTCCTGCTCCGTGCAGGCCTCTGCGGCCGCGGGCACGTCCAGGCCCCGGTACTGATCGAGCAGGGTGTGGAAGCTCATGGGCGTGGGGGGGCGGCGTCTTCGACGGACGGCTGATCCAGAAAGCCCGTCAGGGGGGAGGACGGAGCGGCGCGTAGGCGCTGGGCTCCCGGTCCGGCCAGATATCCCTGGCGTCCGGCCCGCACCGCGTCCGCGAAGGCTCTGGCCATGGCCACCGGGTCATTGGCCGTGGCAATGGCCGTGTTCACCAGCACCGCATCCGCGCCCATCTCCATGGCTTCGCAGGCATGGGAGGGACGGCCCAGGCCGGCGTCCACGATGATCGGCAGGTCGATCTCCTCGATCAGGATGCGGATCATCTCCTTGGTCCGTAGGCCGCGATTGGTGCCGATGGGCGCACCCAGGGGCATCACCGCCGCGGCCCCGGCCTTGACCAGGTCTCGGGCCACGTACAGGTCCGCGTTGACATAGGGCAGGACCACGAATCCCTCCTTGGCCAGGATCTCCGTGGCCCGGACCGTGGCGTAGCCGTCCGGAAGCAGATGGTTGTTGTCCGAGATGACCTCGATCTTGATCCAGTTGCCGCACCCCATGGCCCGGGCCAGCCGCGCGATGCGCACGGCTTCGTCCGCGGTGCGCGCGCCGGAGGTGTTGGGCAAAAGCCGCATCCGGGAGGGGATATAATCCATGACGTTGCCCGTGGCGGAGTCCAGATCCACCCGGCGCAGGGCCACGGTGATCACTTCCGATCCCGAGGCTTCGCAGACCGCGGGAATGACGGCGTCGTCGCCGTACTTGCCCGTGCCGATGAACAACCGGCTGTGCAGGGTTTCCGTGTCGATGCGCAGATCTTCGCTGGACATCACCCACCTCCCACGAAACGCAGCAGTTCCAGATGGTCGCCTTCTCGAAGCGTTGTCTCGGAAAATTGCTCTCCAGGTATGATCTCCCGGTTCAACTCCGCGACCACGACGGCCGGATCAAGCCCCTTGCTCGTGATCAGCTCCTGGAGCGTCAGGGGGGCTGTCAGGTGTTCGTTTATTCCGTTGATGAGGATGTGCATCGTTGGTTCCAGATGTGGCTTTGCGTTTATGCGCGTTTAGACTGAAAAATCAAACAGTAACATTCAGATCAACCCTGCGAAAACGGACTGGATACCCGCCTTCGCGGGTATGACTGATTCGGAAGCGGCATGGCAAAACAAGTCATTCCCGCGGAGGCGGGAATCCAGTGCAAGGATGATGCTTTGCACCAGGATGTGCTGAATGGCTTCCAGAAATTTACACAATCAACCAAAAGCAGTGTAATCAAAAAAAACGCCTTTTCGGAGCCGGGAGGCAGCTGGTCCGAAAAGGCGGTCTTGTTTCAAAAATGCGGTGCATGGCTGCTTTCCTCCGACGGCATGATCCGTGTCAGGTTCCAAGGGTCGGGACGGGTTGTCCCCTCTCAGCCTCGCGGCTCCCCCAGCTATTGGGAACCGTAGTGGAAAGCAGTTGGAGTGTAAAGGATACGAACGCCCCCACGACTTCCCCATCGCAATCGAAATCGCCATCGCCATCGAAATCGCAATCGCAAGAAATATTCGCCATTGGTGCAGCGCCATCTTCATCGCAGACATGAAGATCGATTTCGATTCCGATTGCGATTTCGATTTCGAGATGGATGGGGAGTGGTGATCGGGGGGGAAGGTTTTGCTTGCCAGGGAGGGAATTATGGCCTAATTAAACACGGTTCAAAATTCGCACATCCTTCGTATGGCCCGAGGGTCTCTCGTCCGGGACGAGAGTGAGCGGGCGCGTGAACGGAGGGTGGAGGAAAAACCCAATTCGAGGAGTATTATCATGGCGTATGTGACAATGAAGCAAATGTTGGAGACCGGCGTGCACTTCGGTCACCAGACCCGACGCTGGAATCCCAAAATGCGGCCCTATATTTTCGGTGCGCGCAACGGAATCCACATCATCGACCTGCAGCAGACCGTGCGCATGTTCCATAAGGCGCATGACTTCATTGCGGAGACCGTTGCCCAGGGCGGCAAGGTCATGTTTGTCGGCACCAAGCCCCAGGCCCGGGAGATCATCAAGCAGGAAGCCGCGCGGGCCGGCATGTATTCCGTAACCCATCGCTGGATGGGCGGTACCATGACCAACTTCCAGACCATCCGCAGCAGCATTGATCGTTTGAAGAAGCTGGAGACCATGTTCGAAGACGGAACCATCAACCGTTTCGTCAAGAAGGAAATCGTGCGCATGCAGCGCGACGTGGAGAAGTTGAATCTGGCGCTGGGCGGCATCAAGGATATGGACGGCCTGCCCCAGGCAGCCTTCATCATCGATCCGAACCGGGAGCAGATCGCTGTCCAGGAGTGCCGTAGGCTGAACATCCCCGTGGTCGGCGTCGTGGACACCAACTGCGACCCGGATCTGATCGACTTCATCATTCCCGGCAACGACGACGCCATCCGCGCCATCAAGCTGTTCTCTGCAAGTATCGCTGATGCCTGTATCGAGGGAGCCGCCAGGATGCGCGACGCTGCCGGCGCGGAGCAGAAAATAGAAGACGAACAACGCGCTGACGAAGGCGCCGAGCAGAAGGCGGCCGATGCGACGATCAGCACAGATGAAAGAATACTTGACGCTACGGAGGAGAAGTAAATGGCAATTTCCGCAAGTTTGGTAAAGGAGCTGCGCGAGCGAACCGGCGCGGGCATGATGGACTGCAAGAAGGCGCTGGAAGAGTGCGGCTGCGACCAGGAGAAGTCCCTGCTCTGGCTGCGTGAAAAAGGCTTGTCCAAGGCCCAGAAGAAGTCCGGCAGGGCGACTTCCCAGGGCTATATCGGTTCATACATCCACTCCAACGGCAAGATCGGGGTCATGGTCGAGTTGAAATGCGAAACCGACTTCGTGGCCAAGAACGAGAAATTCCTGGAACTGGCCAAGGATCTGGCCATGCAGGTGGCTGCCACTTCGCCGCTGTGCGTTGCGCCCGAGGACATTGATCCCGAGGTTCTGGAACGCGAACGGCAGATCTTCACCCAGCAGACCAAGGATGAAGGCAAGCCGGACAACATCATTCCGAAGATCGTGGAAGGCCGGATGAAGAAGTTTGCCCAGGAAGTCTGCCTTTTGGAACAGGCCTTCATCAAGGATGATTCCCGTAAAATAAAGGATCTGATCACCGAGACCATCGCCGTGCTCGGGGAAAACATCCAGGTCGGCCGGATCGTTCGTCTGGCCCTGGGCGAGGAGGCGGCCTAGCTGCCGAAACGTCATGCAACTTAAATACCCCAGGGTACTCCTCAAAATCAGCGGCGAGGCCCTGGCCGGGCCCAAGCCGTTCGGAATCGACCCCGAGACCATTGACACGTTTTGTCAGGAGATCGTGGACGTTGCCGACTTGGGCATCGAATTGTCATTGGTGATCGGCGGAGGGAACATTTTTCGAGGACTCTCCGCCGCTTCCCAGGGCATGGACCGGGCCGGCGCCGACTACATGGGCATGCTGGCCACGGTGATCAACTCCCTGGCTGTTCAGGACGGGCTTGAAAAGCTGGGGCTGACCACCCGCGTGATGACCGCCTTCCCCATGCAGCAGGTCGCCGAGCCCTACATCCGTCGCCGGGCCATCCGGCACCTGGAAAAAAAACGGGTGGTGATCTGCGCTGCGGGAACCGGAAATCCGTTTTTCACCACGGATACCGCGGCCGTGTTGCGGGGAGCCGAACTCAAGGTTCAGGCGATTCTCAAGGCCACCAAGGTGGATGGAGTCTACGACAAGGATCCCAAACAGCATCAAGACGCCCGGTTGTTCACCCACATCTCCTACATCGACGTGTTGAAAAAGCGCCTGCAGGTCATGGATTCCACGGCGATTTCCCTGGCCATGGACAATAATCTGCCCATCATCGTGTTCAACTTGTTCACCGCGGGCAACATCAAGCGGGTCGCATTGGGAGAAGACACGGGAACGCTGGTCACAGGAGGAGAATAAGCATGGCTTCCGTATTGAACGACAACAGAGAGCGCATGGAGAAAACCCTGCAAAGCCTGGACAAGGAATTCAAGCGACTGCGCACCGGACGGGCTTCCTCGGCCCTGCTGGAAGGCATCCGCGTCGATTACTACGGCACACCGACTCCCTTGGAGCAGATGGCCTCCATATCCATTCCGGACAGTCGGACCATCGCCATTCAGCCCTGGGACCGAGCCGCCTTCAAGGATATCGACAGAGCCATCCTCAAGTCCGACCTGGGATTGAACCCGGTCAACGACGGAAAAAACATCCGGATCAACATCCCTCCGCTGACCGAAGAACGGCGCAAGGAACTGGTCAAGATTGCCAAGAAGTTCACCGAGGAGGCTAAAGTCGGCATTCGCAACATCCGCCGCGATGCCAACGACACCCTGAAGAAGCAGGAAAAAAACAAGGAAATCACCGAGGACGAACTGCGCAAGATCCAGGATGACGTCCAGAAACTGACGGACGAGTACATCGCCAAGGCTGACGAGGTTTTTGCGGCCAAGGAAAAGGAAATCATGGAGATTTGAACTGGTTTGTCTTCACTTCCTCAACATATCGCCATCATCATGGACGGCAACGGGCGCTGGGCCGAGCAGCACGGGCTGCCCCGCAATGAAGGGCACAAGGCCGGAACCCAGGCAGCCCGCAAGGTCGTCACCCATTGCCGTAAGCTCGGCATACCGCACCTGACGTTCTATACTTTTTCAAAGGAAAACTGGTCCCGCCCCCGCGAGGAGATATCGTTTCTCTTCGACTTGCTCCAGGCGTATCTCAAGGACGAGATGGACTCCCTGCTGGAGCGCGATATCCGGTTGCAGGTCCTGGGCGAGTGGTCCGACCTGCCCTTTTCCCTGCGCCAGATCCTGCGCCATGTCTGCTCCCGGAGCAGCCACTGCAGGTCCATGGTCGTCAACCTGGCCCTGAACTATTCCGGCCGGGAGGAGATCCTGCGGGCCTGCAGAAAACTCATGGATCAGGGGCTTGGCCCGGAGCAGCTTACCGAAAGCCATTTTGCCGCGCAGCTGGATACGGCCGGCCAGCCCGATCCGGACCTGATTATCCGGACCAGCGGCGAGCAGCGCCTGAGCAATTTTCTGCTCTACCAAGCGGCCTACAGCGAATTGTACTTCACGCCGGTCTTCTGGCCGGATTTTGACGAATCCCACCTGCAGACGGCCCTGGATGTATATGCCGGGCGGTCGCGCCGTTTCGGGGGCCTGGAGGCGCCGACAGCGGAAACCTCCTCGAGCAAAACATGACCCTGACTTCTCACCAAAAGCGACTGTTGACCGCGCTGCTGCCCCTGCCCCTGCTGCTGTGGGTGCTTTATGCGGGCGGATGGCCGCTGCTGTTGCTGGTGATCGTGCTTTCCGCCCTGGGACAGTGGGAATTCTACGCCATGTTCTGGCAAAAGGAACAGCTCGCGAACAAGTTTTTTGGGATCGCGGCGGGCTCGATTTTTTTGCTCGGCGTCTTTCTTTCTCCGGCCGCCGCGCCGATTCTCCTGGCGGTATTTTTTTGCCTGTCCGGGGTCCTTTTTGTCTCGACCTACGCCGGAGCGCCGGATTCCACCCGCTACCAGGACGCGCAGATCCTGTTCCTCGGCGTCTGCTATCTTCCCCTGCTGTTGCATTTCGCCCTGGCCCTGCCATGGCCGGCGCTGCTTCTGGTGGTGGCCGCGGCCTTCATCTCCGATACGGGCGCCTATTATGCCGGATCGATGTGGGGCAGGCGCCACGTCTGGCCGGCCATCAGTCCGAAGAAGACCTGGATGGGCAGCGCGGGCGGAATGACCGCCTGCATCCTGTCCACCGTGATCATCGGTCTGATCTGGGGAACAGCCGGCGTCCCGGCCCTGGTGCTCCTGGGAGTAGTCCTGAATGTGGCATCCCAGTTTGGCGACTTTTTCGAATCCGCGCTGAAACGTTCCCGGGCCATCAAGGATTCAGGAGCCCTGTTGCCAGGTCACGGCGGCGTCCTGGACCGCATCGACAGCCTGCTTTTCGCGCTTCCCGCGTATGCCGCGCTCAGTTACCTCCATCCGTTTTTCGGATAGCAGATGATCGGGCCTCTTGCGGCACAATAATTCCTTTTTCGTCAACAACTTATTCTGAAGTCTGCATTCATGCCCATGCCCAATGGTTTCAACTACATCAGCGCCGTTCCCGGATCCGGATCTTCAATCGCAGCGGACAATCCCCGGCGGCTCGTCATCCTGGGCAGTACCGGTTCCATCGGACAAAGCGCCCTGGGCGTGATCCGCGAGCATCCGGAGCGGTTCCGGATGCTCGGCCTGGCCGGCGGGCGCAACATCCGCCTTCTGGCGGAACAGGCCCGGCAGTGGCGACCAGGGATGCTGGCCGTACTGGACGCTTCCCTGGCCCGGGAACTCGCGGAACTGTTGCCCCCGGACTATTCCCCTGAAATCGTCCACGGCAAGGAGGGCTACGAATCCCTGGCCACGCTTCCTGAAGCGGAGCTGGTGATTTCCGCCCAGGTCGGAGCCGCGGGCCTTCCGGCGACCCTGGCCGCGGCCCGGGCCGGCAAGGTTATTGCCCTGGCCAACAAGGAATCCCTGGTTCTGGCCGGAAACATGATCCGCGAAGCCTGCCGTCAATCCGGGGCCATGATCCTGCCCGTGGATTCCGAGCACAACGCCGTGTTCCAGTCCTTGCGCGGCGAAAAATCATCCAGTCTGAAGCAGATCATTTTGACCGCGTCCGGCGGCCCGTTCCGGGATCTGGACGCGGCCGACCTGGCCGGGGTGACGGTGCGCCAAGCCCTGGCGCACCCCAACTGGTCCATGGGCGCGAAAATCAGCGTGGATTCGGCCACCTTGATGAACAAAGGGCTGGAGGTCATCGAGGCCTGCCTGCTGTTCGGAGTGGAGCTGGAGCGCGTTGCCGTGCTGATCCACCCCCAGAGCATCGTTCATTCCCTGGTGGAGTTCGAGGATCGTTCCCTGCTGGCCCACATGGGCCCGGCGGACATGCGGGTGCCCATTTCCTACTGTCTCGGCTTTCCCGATCGTTTGGGCCTGCAAAGCCTCGCCCCCCTGGATCTGCTCCAGGCCGCGACCCTGTCCTTTTCCGCGCCACGGTCAACGCTGTTTCCCTGCCTGGATCTGGCAAGACAGGCTTTTGCTTCCGGCCCGAGCCACCTGGTGGTGCTGAATGCGGCCAACGAAACCGCGGTGGATCTCTTCCTGAAGGAAAAACTGTCCTTCATGAACATCCCCGCGCTGATCCGCCACTGCCTGGACGAACATCCCGGAGAACCCATGGATTCCCTGGAGTCCATCCTGGACCTCAGCGCCCGGACCCAATCCCGCGCCCAGAACTGGGCCGTCAGGTAAAGAAGTTGCATGGCGGAGATTCGTTCTTATCTGTTGCAGTTGAATTAAAATCGAAACCGAAAAAGCGATAAATTAAATCGTTCGATTACGATTTCGATTTCGATAAGAATTAAAAACTTGTGATGTGCTATTTTAGCCAGACATTAAACTAACCCAACGAGACGAGATAAGAATGCAGAGTGTTATTGCCATTGTTCTTGTGCTTGGGGTGCTGATATTTTTTCATGAGCTGGGTCATTTCATCGTGGCTCGATTGTTCAAAATCGGCGTTCCCGTTTTTTCTCTTGGCTTCGGGCCGAAGCTGTTCAGTTTCGTCTCCGGTGGAACGGAATATCGGCTTTCCGCTGTTCCCTTGGGCGGATACGTCAAACTGGCCGGCGAGAGTGCCCAGGAAGATCTTCCTTCGGACATTCCCCCGGAAAGCAGTTTCAGCCTGCGCCCGCCGTGGCAGCGCATTCTGGTGGTTGGAGCAGGGCCGGTTTTCAACTTTGTCCTGGCGATTTTCATCTACTGGGGGCTGTTCTGGTATCACGGCCAGCAGGAACTGTTGCCCGTGGTGGGCCAGGTGCAGGAGAACAGCGCCGCCGAAGCCGCCGAACTGCAATCCGGAGACAGGGTCCTGACCATCAACGGTCAGGAGATCCAGTACTGGCGTCACCTTTCCGACCGGATTCAGGAGTCTGAAGGCCAAGCCATGCACCTTACGGTCCTGCGCGACGATCAGGTCGTGCAGCTGACGGCCGAGCCCCAGGTGGCGACCCGCCAGAACATTTTCGGCGAAGATATCCGGGTGGCCATGCTTGGAATCACCGCCGCCGGGGAGACCCAGTCCATTGCAATGGGACCGGGAACGGCCCTGATCGCCGGAGCGGAACAGACCTGGGAAATCGTCACCCTGACCGTCCAGGGCATTATCAAGCTCGTCGGCCGGATCATTCCCGCGGACAATATCGGTGGGCCGATTCTCATCGCCCAACTGGTCAGCGAACAGGCCGCCGAGGGGTTGACCAACCTGCTGGCCCTGACCGCCCTGATCAGCATCAATCTCGGCCTGCTGAACCTGCTTCCCGTTCCCGTGCTGGATGGCGGGCACATCCTGTTCTACACCATCGAAACCATCACCGGAAAGCCGCTCAACCCCAGGGCGCAGGAAATCGCCTACAAGTTCGGCCTCGCCTTTCTGATCGCGCTGATGACCTTTGCCGTGTTCAATGACATCACACGCTTCTTCAAGTGACCATGCCCCTGAAGACATGAAGGACAAGCTCCTCCTGGTGCTTAACGGCGCCGAGGAGCGCGTCCAGATCGTCCTGGCCCGCGGAGGCAGCCTGGTCCTGCATCAGGAATGGGCTGCTCCGGCCCGGGTGATGCGCTTCCTGGTTCCGGCCCTGGAACATGCTCTAAGCATGTTGGAGCTGCGGATGCGGGACGTCTCCGGCATTGCCTGCGTGCGCGGGCCGGGAAACTTCACCGGGTTGCGACTGTGCCTGGCCACCACCTACGGGTTGGCCATGGGTGCCGGACTGCCCATGGCCGGGCTGGACTACATGCCCGCCCTGGCCGCCGGCCCCGGGCCGATGCTCCACGGCCGGCTGGCCGTGCTCACCCATGCCCGCTCCAACCAGGTCAATTGCCAGCTGTTCCGGGTTCCGGACATGACCCCGCTCAGCCAGCCCGAAACCCTGGCCCTGGATGATCCTTCCTCTCTTGAACCCCTTTTGGATTCGGCCGCGGATACCGCCGCGGGCCCGCTCCATGTCCTGGGCAGCGGCGTTCGTCGCAATCTGGCGGCACTGCAAGCCTTGCTTCCCCAAGCCCGTTTTCTTGATTCCTCCTGGGACAATCCCCGGCCGGAAGTCCTGATTCGGCAGACCCTTGCGGTCCGGTTCTCCTTTGATCCGGTTGAACCGCTGTATCTGCGGCCCTGCGACGCCGAGGAGAATCTGGAGGTTTTCGCGGCCAAGCGGGGCATCAGTCCCCTGGAGGCTCGGGATCGGCTCCGCGTGGCCATGGAGGGCGAGACATGAGCCAGACGCGAAAGCTTTGCATTCACGGGCACTTCTATCAACCGCCGCGCATGGATCCCTGGATGCGGGAACTGCTGCCCGAGGGCAGCGCGGGTCCGGGACTGAACTGGAACCGCCGCATTCTCCAGGAATCCTATGCTCCCCTGGCCTGGGCCCGGCGTCGGGACGACCATGGCCGGATCACGGACATCGTCAACTGCTATTCCTGGATCAGCTTCAATTTCGGTCCGACTTTGTTGTCCTGGCTGGAACAGGACGATCCCCAGTGCTACGCCCGGATTCTGGAGGCCGACCGCATCAGTCTGGAGCGCTGGGGTCATGGCAACGCCCTGGCCCAGTGCTATCACCACATGATCATGCCCCTGGCCTCGGAACTGGACAAGGATGTCCAGCTGGCCTGGACCGCGGCGGATTTTCAGGCCCGCTACGGTCGCATGCCCGAGGGATTGTGGCTGTCCGAGGCCGCGGTGGACACGCCGACTCTGGAGGCCGTGGCCCGGGCCGGATTCCGGTTCGTGATCCTGGCGCCGCGTCAGGCCCTGGCCGTGGCGGATCTGGACGGCGCGAACCACTGCCACGTCGACGAATCCACCCTGGACATCCGCGAGCCCTATGCCGCCCGGCTTCCTTCCGGCCAAAGCCTTGCCGTATTTTTCTACCACGGCCCTCTTTCCCAGGCCGTGGCCTTCGAGCGCCTGCTCGAGGACGGAGAGCGGTTCCGGCAGCGCGTCAATCAGGCCGCCGGAAGCGGTTTGCTCTCCCTGGCCACGGATGGGGAAACCTACGGTCACCACTTTCCTTTCGGCGAAATGGCTTTGGCCTATTTCCTGGAACAAGTCGTGCATGGAAGGGACGGGCTGGAGCTGACCAATTACGGCGCGTACCTGGCGGCCAATGCGCCCCGGCGGCGGGTCTATCTGAAGGAACCTTCCTCCTGGAGCTGCATCCACGGCGTGGAGCGCTGGCGTGCGGACTGCGGATGCACCGACGGCGGCCATCCCGGCTGGAATCAGCACTGGCGCGAACCGTTGCGCCGGGCATTGACCGGGAACAAGCAGCGGGTGGACGAATTGTTTTTCCATGCGGGCCGACACTGTTTCACTGATCCGCGCCGGGCTTTGCTGGAGTACGGTCGCGTTCTGGCCGGCGGCCTGGATCGCCGCGCTTTTCTGGAGCAGCACGCCCTGCCCGGTCTTGCGCCGGAAGCGGAGCGCAGGGCCTTCGACCTGCTGGCCATGCAGGAATGGGCCATGTGCTCCCTGGCCAGTTGTGCCTGGTTTTTCGACGAAATCAGCCGCGTGGAGCCCTTGAACGCCATGGCCTACGCCTTGCGGTCCATGGAGCTGGCCAGGGCCTGCGGCGGCGAAGACTGGACGGACTCCTTCACGGCCGTGCTGGCGGAAATTCGCTCCAATCTTCCCGAAAAGGGCAGCGGCGCGGATTTGTGGCGCAGCCATGTCCTGCCCAGGTCAATGAACCCGGCCACGTGGACCCTGCTCGGTTTGTTGCTGAGCCAAGCCCGCGACCGCAAGCCGGAGCAGGGCAGGCTGCGGCTTAAGTTTCGTGCTGCTGATCTGGAACTGCATGTCCAGGAGGCCGACGAAACGCAATGGCGGGGTCGCGGGCTGCTCACCGGCGCTGAAAACGGTCCGCCCAAGGAATTCACGTGGCGTTGGACCTTCGGGGAAACGCCGGGCGGCAATGCGGACGCGGTGCATGTCGTCGTGGAGGGTCAGGGGAAATTCTCCTGCACGGTTGCTGATCTGGCCTGGAACAAGCGGCAGTTGATCACCCTGGCCTGGCTGGACCGCCAGGCCGAGAACTGGTGGAACGGCCAGCTGGATTTCGCGTCCAGGGCCGCGGTTCATTTCCTGGAGTGGCAGGAAGACCAGCACCATCCCAACCGGGAGGAAGTCTGGCGGCTGCATCTGCCCGGACTGGCCTGGGCCTTTATCATGTCCGTCGCCCCCTTTGCAGGGGATGCGGAGCTTCGCCTCTTTCTCCAGCGCAACTGGCAACCGAACGAGGAGTTCGATGCCCGGCTCAGCGTCCATCTCCAGGCTCTGCTTGCCGGTGATGATCCGGACTGGCCTGCCCTGGACCGGATCGCCGGGCGCATCCGGGCCCTTGGTCTGCCGATGAACCTCTGGCCCGTGGAAAACCGGCTCTGGGATATGCGGCACCTTCCAGAGGACAAGACGCTGGCCCCGCAGTTCGGATTTCAAGAGATGTGAGGCGAATCGTCATGTCGGAAAAGCTGTTCAAAGCCCATCATGCCCTGCCGTGGCTCTTAGTCATCGCCCTGGCCGTGATCTGCCTGACCTTCTACGGCAAGCTGCACCAGTCCCGTGAGGCCCTACGCCTTTGCGAAGCGCAAAGCCATGATCTGCGCGAACAGCTCGACGTGGCCAACATGGCTCCGCTTCTTTCCATCCAGCGTGAAGTTCAGCCCAGCCTGAGCGAATTCGAACTGCGCCGCCTGCAGCGCAAGGGGCTTGCGAATCCCGTTTTCGAGCTGATCCAGGATCTGGCCTCCCGTCCCGAACTGATTCCGGCCGAAGCCTTTTTCGGCGGCACCATGCACATCAATACCGCGGAAACCTACGTCCTCACGGATCGCTGGGTGCTGGCCGGTTTCGAGGACGGCCACGTCCGCGGCAATCTGTGGATGGAGTACGACGTGGATCAGGTCGGCAGGATAACCTGGCGAGTTCTGGGCTGGTACATGAATTAGTTTACATCCGGTTCGATTTCATCCGGCTGGGGCAGACAGAAATATTGAACCGCTCGCTTCGCTTAAGGCGCAGAGGACGCAAAGGGGAAAACCTTTTTGAAAGCAGGGAAAGAGCTGCTTTCAAAAAGGTTGCCTCACCCCTTGCGGGGTGATGTTTGGATATCGCCGTTAGGCGTGGAGTCTTTATCTTTCCAGCGGAAGACAAAACTTCTTCTCTGCGACCCCTGCGTCTTGAGCGAAGCGGGCGGTTCAACTTAAATTTTCTATGCCGATCAATCCTCCGGTTCACGACAGGACAGCGCTCCTGACTCGCATTCCTCTTCTCTCCCTTTCGTTGATCATCGTTCTGGCCATGTTGTTGGCCATGTCCACCGCTTGCCGGCAACCTACGGAGCATGTTTTCAGGGGCATGACCATGGGCACGGTGTACACCGTTCGCGTGGCCGGTGTTTCGTCCCGTGCCGTCTCCGGCCTGGAGTCGGAGATCCGAGGTCGTCTGGAGGAAATCAACGCGAGCATGTCCTTGTATCGCCCGGACAGCGTGATCTCTCGGTTTAACGCCCTGGAGTCCTCTCAATCCATGACCGTGGGCGGGGATTTCTGGAATGTGCTCCGGGCATCGGTGCTGGTTCACGAGTTGACGGACGGGGCGTTCGATCCCACGGTCAAGCCGTTGCTGGATCTGTGGGGTTTCGGTCCCGGATCGTCCTTTGCGATTGGTCAGCCTCCGGACATGGACCAAGTCCGTGAGACCCTGGAAGCCGTGGGGCTGCACTTGATCGACAGTTCCGAGCCGAGGGAGCCAAGAAAGCTCCATCCCCGGGTACAACTGGATTTCGGCGGGGTCGCCAAGGGATATGCCGTGGATGCACTGGCCGAGGTGCTGCGGCAAAGGAATCTGGCGGATTTCCTGGTGGACATCGGTGGGGATGTTTTGGTTTCCGGGCGCAACGCGGGAGGGGAGCCGTGGCGGATTGGTCTGAGTCAGCCGGATCGGGATATGGTTGGGAATGAGGTGCTGTTGGTGCTGCGCCCGAAAAACGCTGCCGTGCTGACCAGCGGGGACTACCGGCAGTACTTTCACCATGACGGGCGCTACTTCAGCCATGTTATTGATCCACGCACCGGCCACCCTCTGGACAACGGCGTGGCCAGCGTCACGGTCATCGCCGAAAGTGCCGTCTACGCCGACGCCCTGGCCACCGGTCTGATGGTTATGGGAGCGGATGCCGGTCTTGAGTTGGTGGAATCTCTGCCGGATGTGGAAGCTCTGTTTCTAATCAGGGTGTCCGAGGATCAGGTCGTGGATCGTCGCAGTTCAGGGTTCAACAAGGTAGCTGGGATGGAGATGTAATAAGAATTATCTCTCGCCCGCTCGAAGACTCGCTCGAGTCGCGGAGCTCGCTGAGGGGGAAGAATTTGTAAAGCAGGAGAAAGATCTGCTTTACAAAAGCTCCCCGGCCTATGGCCGATACAACCTCTCTTCCCCTCCGCGCCTCTGTGCCTCTAGGCCCGCTTTGGGGCCGGGCGAGAGCTATTCTTTTTCTTTGTTCTCTCGCCCGCTCGAAGACTCGCTTGAGTCGCGGAGCTCGCTGAGAGGGAAAGAATTTTAAAGCAGGAGAGAGATCTGCTTCCCACAATGCTCCCCGGCCTACGGCCAATACAATCTCTCTTCCCCTCCGCGCCTCTGTGCCTCTAGGCCCGCTTTGGGGCCGGGCGAGAGCTATTCTTTTTCTTTGTTCTCTCGCCCGCTCGAAGACTCGCTTGAGTCGCGGAGATCGCTGAGGGAAAGAATTTGTAATGCAGGAGAAAGATCTGCTTTCCAAAGCTCCCCGGCCTACGGCCAAATTACTTCTCTTCCCTCCGCGTCTCCGCGCCTCTAGGCCCGCCGCGGGCCGGGCGAGAGCTATTCTTTTTCATTTTTTTCTTCTTCGGTTTTTCAAACAACAAAACCCTCCGCCTCGATGAGACGGAGGGTGCGATATACATCAGCCTTTGATGAATCAGCCGTTCCTGCGGCGGCGAACGTACAGTCCCATACCTGCCAAGCCGAGAGCCAACAGGGCGATGGTCCCCGGCTCCGGTACAGGATTCACGGGATCGCCAGGAGGAGTGGCCAGCGTTGTTCCGGGAACAAATGGGTTGCCGTTGCCCGAGAACCTGGCGAGGAACCACGGCTCTCCGGCCTTGAAGAAGTCCTGTTCCGTCAACTTAGAAAATCCCGTGCCGGTGAGCAGGAACTTGAATGTCGCCGTGGATCCGACTCCCAGTCCCTGGGACGGATTGCCGCTTCCTTGAAGATTCTTGTTGGTAGATGCGCCAAGACTGAAGTTGTTATAGGCGGCTCCGTTGATGCTCCCGTACAAGGGATTCAGGTCATGGGTGAATTCCGTGCCGGTGAGATTATACTGCAGTTCCTCCGGAACGACGAAGGCAAAACCGGTCAGGTACCCGCCGTTGTCTTCCTGGGAGATGTTTTTCAAACTGACTTCAATTATCGCGGATTCATCGCTTTGCACAAGAAATGAGAAATCCCCCGTGAACGATCCGAACCCCACGCTTCCATAGATGGGAATAGCGTGAGCGGTCATCGATGAAGCCAAGTAAATGGCAAAGGCCGCAAAGGTAAAAAGGATTTTTTTCATGATGATCTCCATATAGGTTAGGTTGAATGCTGATCTTATAAAGGATTAGCAAACATCGTGCCGCTGGTATTTATAAAAGATGTAAGTATTAAAGCATATTGTGTATTATTGTTTTGTCCGGGACAGCCGGATACTGAAAAGTAGAATTGTCTTCGACAGAAGCTCCACTGAGATGCTGCCTTTTTTTGAGCCGTTGCTGTTTTGATGGCAGTACTTCGGCCATGTCGAGCAAAAAAGGCGGGGAGTGAATCCCCGCCTTTTGGCGTTAGCAGCATGTGCTTTATCGGTCAGTTTGAAAATTTCCTTCGCATAAATGCCAGTCCTGCCAAACCGAAGCCAAGGAGAAGCATCGTGCCCGGTTCCGGGATGGGATCAGCCTGGAAACCTCTCACGAAGGACATTTCCGGGGGGGTGCCGCTGTTGCCGGCGAAATCCAGGTAGCCGACGTTCCAGATGCCGGAAAGGGCAGCGGGAACATACTGGTGCAGTGAAAAGCTTTGCGCTCCCTTGACCACCAGCATGTCCACGTACTTCATGTTCGGCAACTGGTTTTGCACAACATTCCAGCTTCCGGCCAGGCCGCCCTCGGAGGGTGATAAAGCGAGTTCAAGCTTTTCCACATACAGGAAGCCCGAGTTGTAAAAGAACTCCAAGGCGGTTGGATCGCCGTAGTTGTCCCAGGAACCCGTGCCGAGGTACGTACCAAGTCCGGCCCCATGGTCATCGGTGCCGTAGTCGAAACCGCCCTCTGGCTGCCAATATGGCCGAATTTCCAGATCACTGATGCTGTAGGCCATCCCCTTTGCCACGAAACCAACCATGAACAGACATACCGTCATTAGGATGAATATTGTTTTTCTCATGACATTACCTCCTGTTTGAATGACAACGAGAGAAACATTGGACGATATGCGTTGAGCAAGAAGTCGGCCAAGACACGACCCATTTCTCGCAGTCAAGAGTAATTGTCTGAGATATAATGTTTTTTTGTTTGGAGACAGGTCGGGATCAATGGTTTTCGAGACAAGTTGGATGCATCGGAGATGATCGCAGTAAAGTTTTCCGGCAGTCATGATTAAGCTTGCTCGGGAAATACCGCAAGAATTCGATTGGTTAAGGATTTTTGCTATAAAGAAATGATGTAAAGAAAAGCGACATTCGAAAAGAAATTCGACTAAGAAAATAGAGCTGCTGTATCGGAAAAAAAATATAACCAGGATGATTCATTCCGTACTCAGTAGGGACATCCCCTTTCGGGTGTCCTTGAGGGATGAATGCGTTGCCCGATGATGGACGCCACTTGGTGAAGCTGAATGCCTCTGGGACCGTCGCACCCCAGTGCGGCGCGTATTATGAAATATTTGTGTCGCACTTGGTGACAGTGATCCATGTGACAAAAGGCCGCACCGGGGTGCGGCGATCCCGGGCCGAGAGGCTCCGCACTGGGCGGAATTCATGAGTTGAGTGCAACCATCAATGATTGCACTCAACTTCTTTGTGAAGAGGCTCGCCTGGGCTTAGAAATTCACCGGATATTGGGCGGATAGGTGATCGGCTCCGGCGGTGACCGTGACCGTGACCGGTTGGGTGCTCCGGAGGTGGATCTCTGCGATGCCGTGGCGACTGGTGCGCCATTAGGGGGCAACGAATTATCCGCCGGTGCTGTAGACCAGACAACGACGTTTTCCAGGGTGTCTCTCTGGGGCCGGTGACCCAGCACCTGGGTGATTCTTGTATCGGCCGTGGGGCCGGTTTCGATGTTGTATAGGCGGATGTTCTCTACAATGACACCAGAATAGATGCGGTGATTGTTCCGGTGCCCACCATGTCCTGCCAGGGCACATCGTCTCGCTGGTGCGCCGCGGTGGCTGTGGCAGTGACCGTGGCGCTGGGAATGGAGCCGAGCACAAGGTAAATGTCCGCGATGCCGTTGGCATTGGTTTCAATGGATGGACCGTTGGGGGAATTGATGCATTCCATGGTAAAATCTTCGGGATCCACCTCTACCTCTTCACACAACTGGCCAGCACTGGTGCTGAAGCTGACGAGCACGCCTTGCATCGTCTGATTATTCTTGTTCAGAACCGTGGCTCTGACAATCTTCGTGGAAATGGGCAGGAAATCAGATGAAAAGGAGTCCATTCGTATCTCGCCGGGACCAGGACCGTCACCGCCACCGCACCCGGGCATCGCCAAAAAAGTCACCACCATCAACGCAACAAGCCACCATCCTCGTTTCATGCCATTCCTCCTTGTATTTGATTATGTAATGGTTGATCCAATGCCGTTCAGCCTGGGTGCGGCGCTCCCAGGGGACAGCATTTTGTCATCGATTGCCCATCATGGACGCACGGGGGAATCCGGCCCTCGGCTGATCAGCGTGCCTTGACCGGAAGCGGCGTGATGGGTTGCGTCTTCGTCTTGTCTGCGCTTGAGAACCGCCATCTGGTGCTGATCCAGATCCTTGCCGACAACTACCCGGATGCGTGATGCGCTATTGCCCAGGAGGGCTTCTTCCTTCAGGAGGTACTCGCCCGGAAATTGGCGGGACAGCAGTTCCGCGGCCGGGAGATAGCCGATTCCGTAGTGGATGATCGTGCGGGGATGATCGAAGTGGTCGGCGTTCTTTTTGCGGATCACCCGGAAGCCGTTTTCTTCCAGGTACGAGCCGACCTGGTGCGCCATGCGGCTGATGCCGTTGCCGTTAAGCACTTCCACGGGAACGGCTTTCAGAAAATCATGCTGATTGGTTGGTCGGTGCGGGGCGAAAGGAACGCTGGCTGAAGCGTGTCGGGTGGCGGATTGAACCTCAGGCTCGGCCTGGGGCTTAAGCTGGGATTCGATTTCGAGAGTTGAGTCGTTCTTGGCCGCGGGAACTTCCAGTGCGAGAAGCGTTTCGGCCATGGCTGTGACCACGGTTGCTGGAGCCGGCTTCTGTTCGGTGACAGGGGCCGGTTTGGGTGCTGGGGTGGGAAGGATTGGAGACGGCTTTTTGAAAATTGCTTCGGGCGTCCCTGGTTGTTCCGTCGGAGGAACGGGGGCGGGAATTGCTCGGGGATGTAATGGGAGCGGGGCGGGATCGCTTTGTTGTTCCGTGGGGTGTTCGGGCTGGTGGTCAAGCGGACTATTGGTTTGAGGAACAGTTTGCTGTTCGGTGTGGTGATCGCTGTTAGACGGCGTCCCGCCGGATTCGGACAAAGGTTGTTCTGCCGGTGGTGCGGGATTCGGGCTGCGCGAATCAGCGACAACGACGATCTCGTGGGGTTTCTTGAATTGTTCCGGATGGGGAGGTCTTTCAAATTCGAGAGGTCGTTCAGGTTCAAAGGTTTTCGTTGGTTCTTCCAGCCCTCGTGGTTCCAGAAGCTCCGGGTCGTCCGGTGTCTTGCCCGGCTGTTCCGGAAGCGGCTTGCGGATCCAGTGGCGCGATTCGGGATCGGATTGGGCGGTTTCCGTTTGTTCTTCGATTTGGATTTCGATCAAGGGATTTGGGTCGGCATGGGGGGCGGGATGTTCCGCGTGATCAATTGAACCGACAGGTTCGGAAGCTGGGGGAGGAACGGCCGCTTTCGGAACATTTAAGATTTGCTCCGTCGGCTTGATGGGGCCGGGCATAACGCCGTCCGCATGGGCGTCACCCTGGAATTTGGCCAGGGCTTCCTCGAAGAGACCTTTCTGAGCATAGGCCATGCCTAGATTGTTCAGAAAGATCTTGTTGCTCTCGTCCAGAGTCACGGCTTTATGGAACGCCTCAACAGCCGCCGTGTAGTTGCCCTGGAGAAAGTAGGAGTAGCCGAGATTGTTGTAGATGTAGTCCTGATCCGGATCCAGGCTCAGGGCCTGCTTGTACAGCCCCACGGCCTGTTCATAGTTTTCCAGCTTGTCGCAGGATACGGCCATGGCATTGAGGGCCTTGATGTGATCGGGTTCCAGCAGGAGCACCTTGGCGAATTCATCCACGGCCAGTTTGTGCTGCCCGCGAGCCTGGAAATAGAGGCCCTGCCGGAAATGCATTTGCGGATTGCGGATGAAGGGCCGGGCCGAGGCTACGAGCCGGCGCAGTTCCTGGTCGGTCATCGTCGTGCGGTGCTGCGTTCCCCAGGGCTGGGAATCATGGTTCCTGTCCCACAATGCGCATCCCGACAAGGAGACAAATCCCGCTGCAATGCAGAGGGGAATGCCAATCTGTTTCCAATGCTTCCGCCACCCATTTCCCATAATTTGCCCATCCTTTTTTCAATCAATTGAACTGCTCGCTTCGATCTATTGAAAGTACGATGAATTTGAACCGCTCCCTTCGCTTAAGGCGCAGAGGACGCGAAGAAGAAGTTTTGCCTTCCGCTGGAAAGATGCGGAAGCCAAAAAGACTCCACGCCTGGCGGCGAAATTATAAACATCACCCCGGCAGGGTGAGGCAACCTTTTTGAAAGCAGCTCTTTCCCTGCTTTCAAAAAAATGTTTCCCCTTGGCGTCC
Organism: Desulfonatronum thiosulfatophilum; assembly: GCF_900104215.1. Classification (NCBI taxonomy): domain Bacteria; kingdom Pseudomonadati; phylum Thermodesulfobacteriota; class Desulfovibrionia; order Desulfovibrionales; family Desulfonatronaceae; genus Desulfonatronum; species Desulfonatronum thiosulfatophilum. The sequence continues at coordinate 51,642 of NZ_FMXO01000007.1, forward strand.
CCTGCGCCTTGAGCGAAGCGGGCGGTTCAACATTCCTGTCTGCACCAGCCGGGTGAAATAGAACCGCCCACTCCCGTTGGTCGTTCAAGGCGCAGAGGACGCTGAGAAGAAGTTTTGTCTTCCGCTGGAAAGATGCGGAAGCCAAAAAGACTCCACGCCTGGCGGCGAAATTATAAACATCACCCCGGCAGGGGTGAGGCAACATTTTTGAAAGCAGCTCTTTCCCTGCTTTCAAAAAAATGTTTCCCCTTGGCGACCCCTGCGTCTCTAGCGAAGCGGGCGGTTCAACAATTCTTACTGCCCCTTCCCCAAACCCAACCTCGCTCGCTTCAGATTCTCCCCAGCCATGACATAAAACCCTGGTTCGAGTTCGATGGCTTTTTCGAAGGTGCGGACGGCGTCCGCGTAGCGGTTCTTGTTCAGGTAGACGCTGCCCAGATTGTTGTAGGCCTGAGCTTCGGTGCCGCCTTTGCGGAAGGCTTCCAGGGCGGCTTGGTAGTGTCCCAGGTTGGAGAGGGCCAGGCCGAGGTTGTTGTAGACGCGGTGGTTCTGGAAATTGTGCTCCAGGGCTTTGTTGAATGCCGCCACGGCCTTTTCGAAATTCCGGGCCATGGTCAAGGAAACGCCCAGATTGTTGTACAGGGAGCCGTCGCCGGGCTGCAGGGTGATGGCTTTTTGGTGCTCGATCAGGGCCAGGGCGGTTTCGCCCCGGCGGTCGTGGATCATGCCCAGGTAGGCACGAGATCGCCACAGGTCCGGGTTCAGACGCAGGGCTTGTTGCAGACTGAGCAAGGCCTGATCGAGGTTCCCGGCCTGGAAATAGGCCCGCCCCATTCCTTCATGGGCTAGTTCAAAATCGGGATTCTTGGCCAATACGCGCTGGAATTCGCTGATGGCTTCCTGGTTGTGTTCCCCATGCACAAAGACCAGACCCCGTTTGTACCTCGCGCTGAGGTTGTTCGGGTCTTGCTCCAGGGCGCGGTCGTACTGAAACAGCGCCATCTGCAGGTTGTTTCCGGCCAGCAGGGCGTCGCCCAAGCGTTCGTGCTCGCGACTGGTAATGTTCAGCCCGTCATCCCGGGTCAGCGAGCCCGGTTGTTTGGCCGTACAGGAAATCATTCCCACGCAGAGGAACAGCAATGCCGCGGCTAATCGTATTGAAAGCCCGAACCTTCCAGCCCTGTCGTCTCTCATGATTCGATCCTTCACCCGTCGTTGGCGCGGCCCGCCGGAATGGCCGCTGTTGGTTGATTATGAACGTGTATGATGCGCGGTTAGACCGCGTTTTCGACGTCCGCCTTTGGGCATCCGCAAGGGGAGCCCCTACGGGTCCGTGAAAGCGCGGCGGTTTATCTATGTGGACATCAAATATGCTCGATACCTCATTCTCGTAGGGCGCGCCGTGCCACTACAGATCCAGCTTGAGGCGACGGGGTGTACTTCTGGCCGACAAATTCCCGCGACTGCTATTACTCGTAGGGGCTTACCCTTGCGGTCGCCCTCGGGTGGTCGTTGTGGCGCGCTTTCGTGATTGAAACGCCAAATATCGGTCTGTCGCCTTTTTTATGTTTGCCTTACCTTTCCGTAATATTGCTGAATGCATTTTTAATACCGTCTTCACCTTAGCGATCCGGGTGGGGTTCCCTTACGAGAATATAGAATTGCGGAGTATCATGAGGGGTCGTTTGGAACGTCTTGGGTGTTGTCGTGAGGATATGTTGCGGTGGGATAGGAAATGTGGGTTGTTCTTGGTTTTTGAAGTCAGCCTCAGGGCTCCGTGAAGGGTGCCCTGAGGGGATGTCGTGTCGGATTTGTGTTGCGTGTAACGTTGCATATGGCGTTGCGTTACATATTCTGAAAAAAATGCGAGATTCGGATGACTGCCGGCCCCAGAATAACGATGAACATGGTAGGAAAAATGAAGATCATTAATGGAAACAGAAGTTTGATGGGGAGCTTGCCAGCTTTTGCTTCGGCACGCTGCATGCGTTCCGTGCGCATACTGTTAGAGAAGACTTCCAGGGCTTGGCTGACGCTGGTGCCGAACTTGTCGGTCTGCAACAGCAGGGTGACCATGTTCTGCATCTGTTCGAGATCCGTGCGCATGGCCAGATTCTTTAGAGCTTGTTGGCGTTGCATCCCTGCTCGCATTTCCAGGGTGAAAAGGTGCAGTTCGTCGCTGAGTTCCTTGCAGGTGAACCGGGTTTCCTGGGCAACCCTGCTGATGGCCGAATCCAGCCCCATGCCGGCCTGCACGCAGACCACCAGCAGGTCCAGGGCGTCCGGAAATCCGTCAAGAATGATCTGACGGCGTTTCTGTGTCTTGTCCAACAGCCAGAGATCGGGGATATAGAATCCGCCAATGGCTAAGGTTGTGATGAATATCATTGACATGGTTGTGGAGATGGTCACCTCGGGCATGAGTGCCCGGAATAGAACGTATTGCAGAGGCATCAGGACGGTAAAAGCCAGTTTGGCTCCAAAAAAAGCAGCGGGTGCGCCTTCGGAACGAATTCCAGCTTTGAGGAACTTTGGTCGCATGGCAGCATGTTCAACTAAAGTGTCCTTGCCCATTCTATGACCCAACAGGCCGAGAATTCCCAGCATCTTGTTTTCAAAACCAGGCGCCCCCAGGGCCGTAGTCTTAAAAGCGGCGGCAGTATTCAAGCTTGAGGATTGGATTTTTTCCATCACAGCCCGACGTTGGGAAGCAATGCGTATATACTGCATGATTCCGACTGTCAGGAGAAGAACTGTCATGAAAAACATTAAGGCAAGTATAAGTGGAAGGAATTCTGCTGGCATGTCGGATTTCTCCTTGGTTATTCATGCTGATTTGAGAAAGGTGAACATCTTTAATTATTATACCTTGATCTCCACCATCTTGCGCATGAAGAAATATCCAAGAACCATCATTATCAATGCATATGCGATCATAATTTGACCGATAGTTTCTTCAATCAATAATTTCATATAGTCCGGACTGAGCAACAAAAGTCCTCCAGCTACTACAAATGGAAGCCCCATAAGAACCCACATGGACATGATGCCTTCCGCGGACAAAACCTTAACCTTCCCATAAAAGGCAAATCGCTCCCGTATTATGGCCGCAGTATTTTCAATGATTTGTGCCAGATTACCACCGGTTTCCCGCTGCAGGATCACCGCAACTACGAAGAAGTTCAGATCCTGGCAATCCACGCGCTCGGTCATCTTACGCAGGGCATCGGGAACAGCCACTCCAAAGTTGATTTCGTCCAAGGTAACCTCGAATTCCGGCCCCAGGGGATCCTCGAATTCGTCTGCTGCCAGCTTCAGACCAGTGCTGAAGGCATGACCTGCCCTCAGCGACCTGGCCACCAAGTTCAGGGCCTCTGGCAATTGCTTCTGGAATTTGGCCATTCTTCTTTTTTTCATCCGCCTGAGGTACAGGAAAGGGCTTATTCCAAAGAGCAGGGCAACAGGCAGTGCGATGATAAATCCATAGTTCAGGGAAATTACGGCCAAGTATGCGGAAAGTCCCAGAAGCGCGGACAGTATGATGTAGAACCCGACGGAATATTTGGCATTAGCCTGATACAGCAGCTTGTGGAATTGGTTTGCAAAGGTGAAATGCCGGAGCAGATCGTTCAGTGATTTGATGTCGCTGAAGACTTTTTTTCGCAGGATGTCCGGCGCAACGTCTGCTGAGTCGACATTCTTTTGCTGAAAGGTGATTTTGCGCAGCTGTTTGCGAATCCTGGCTCTGTCCGGATTTTTTATCGTCCGGTATGCAAAGAGCATTATCTCGATGGTAATGATCGAAATGAGGAAGATGAATATGGCGACCATGTAGATGTTCATTGCGTGTCCTTCCTGAGCATTTTGCATTAAAGAATTGAACCGCTCGCTTCGCTTAAGGCACAGAGGACGCCAAGAAGATTTTTGGCTTCCGCTGGAAAGATGCGTAAGCCAAAAAGGCTCTACGCCTGGCGGCGATTTCAAAATCACCCCATTAGGGGTGAGGCAACCTTTTTGAAAGCAGCTCTTTCCCTGCTTTCAAAAAATGTTTTCCCTTTGCGTTCCCTGCGTCTCAAGCGAAGCGGGCGGTTCAAATTCTTCTTACATTCCACCCACCAGCCTAAACCTCATAAACCACATCAGGATTAAATATCTCCCGGTTCACCTCCATCCCGTGCTGGACGAACTTGTCCACGAAACGGGGCCGGACGCCTTGGAACCGGAAATGGCCCTTGATCTTGCCATCTGGCTCCACTCCCGTGGAATTGAAGGAGAAGAGTTCCTGGGTAGTGATCACGTTGCCTTCCATGCCGGTGATTTCCTGCACGCTGGTGATCTTGCGGGTGCCGTCGGAGAGCCGGGAAACCTGGATGATGATATGGATGGCCGAGGCGATGAAGCGCCGCATGAATTCAATGGGAATGTCCAGGTTGGCCATGGAAACCATGCTTTCGATACGCATCAGGGCGTCCCGGGGCGTATTGGCGTGGACCGTGGTCAGGGAGCCGTCGTGGCCGGTGTTCATGGCCTGGAGCATGTCGAAGGCTTCAGATCCGCGCACCTCGCCGACGATGATTCGGTCCGGCCGCATCCGCAGGCAGTTGCGCACCAGGTCTCTGGAGGTGACCTCGCCCTTGCCTTCGATGTTCGGAGGTCTGGTTTCCAGGCGGACGATATGATCCTGCTTGAGTTGCAGTTCCGCGGCGTCTTCCACGGTCACAATGCGCTCATTGGACGGGATGAACTGGGAGAGGCAGTTCAGGAGCGTTGTCTTGCCGCTGCCCGTTCCGCCGGAAATGATGATGTTCAGACGGCAGTGGACGACTCCCTTGAGGATTTCGCCGATGCCGGGAGTGAGGGCCTTGAGCATGATCAGGTCGTCCAGCATCAAGGGATCACGGCCGAAGCGGCGGATGGAGAGCACCGGACCGTCGATGGCCAGTGGCGGGATGATCACGTTGACCCGGGAGCCGTCGGCCAAGCGGGCGTCCACCATGGGCGAGGATTCGTCGATGCGTCGGCCCACGGAGGAAACGATCTTGTCCACGATTTTCATCAGATGGGCGTCATCCTTGAAGGTGGATTCGGAAAGTTCCAGCTTGCCGTAGCGCTCCACGTAGATCTGCTTGTGGGTGTTCACCAGAATGTCGGCAATGGTGTCGTCCTTGAGAAACGGCTCCAGAGGTCCCAAGCCCATGACCTCGTCCTCGATGTCTGAAACCAGCCGCTCCCGTTCAGCCAAGTTCAGGGGAACCTGCCCGCCGTCTTCCTCCAGAATTCGCTGCACCAGGGATCGGATCTGGGTCTTGAGAATATTCTTATCCAGGGAATCCATCAGTGTCAGGTCCACCATTTCCAGTAACCGGGAGTGGATTCTGTTCTTGAGTTGAAAGAACTCGTCGGACAAGTGTTTGGCCTGAATGCGCTTTTGCGGAGTCGGTTTCTTATCAACAAGCTTGAGCGCTGGTTTAGGCGCTTCTTCGACTTTTCTCTTGCTGAACAACATGCGTCACCTCGTGCAGTTGAAATTTAAACCGTGAAACGATTGTACCGCCCGCTTCGCTCAAGGCGCAGAGGCCGCAAAGGGGGAAACATTTTTGGAAAGCAGGGAGAGAGCTGCTTTTCAAAAGGATTGCCTCTCCCTGGCGGGAGGCAAAACATCGCCGTCAGGCGTGAAGCCCTTTTTGGCTACCGCATCTTTCCAGCGGCAGCCAAATTCTTTTTCTTGGCGTCCTCTGCGCCTTAAGCGAAGCGAGCGGTTCACACTCTTCTATCGAGCACGCTTTAACTTATTTAGAAAATCCACCATTTCTTCTTGGCCACTTCCTTCTGATCTGTAACGGCAACCAAGTTGTCGGCCAGTTCCTTGAAGCTTTTGGTGATTTGCATCTTTGGTGCGAAACGCGACAGAGGCTTGCCCTTGTTGATGGCTGAAACAGTGGTTTGGTAGTCATTAGGAATCTTCCAGAAAACTTTCTTGCTCAAGGCTTTTTCCACGTCGGCCATGTCGATGCTGCCGTTTTTTAGGTGCCGATTCAGGATGACCTTGATCGTTTCAGGGGCAGGGTAGCCGATATCCTGAAAGGAGCGCAGGAGCTTGTTGGTGGTGGCCAGGCAGGGCAGGCTTTGGACTGAGATCAGGAACAGGGTGTCAGACATTTCCAGAACCTTCAGCGAGTTGTCGTCCATATGTTGCCCCAGGTCCACCACGATGAAATCAAATGATTGGCGCATGACGCTGAGCAGGCGCTGGATGATTTCCGGGGTGGCAATATTCTGGCTGCCAAAGGAGCCCGGTGAAGGAAGGACCCTCACGCCTGAAGGGTCTTTGGCCAAGATATTTTTCAGAAAAGTGGTATCCAAGCGAGAAATGTTGTTGTTGATTTCCTTCCAGGTATAGGCCGGCTCAATCTCCAGGAATAATGGAATATCCCCGAACAGGTTCAAGTCGAGAAGAACCACGGAATCGACGCTCTCCTCTTCTGCCAGACTCACGGCCAGATTAACGGCAAATGTTGTCGTGCCCACTCCTCCCTTGCTGCCCATCACGGAAAAGATACGACTTGAGCGGGTCGATCTATCAGAAGACTTGGTCTTGCCTTGTCTTGCCGCAAAGCGTTGCAGAGCCGCGGCTACTTCCGAATCTTCAGCTTCCGGTCCGAGAAATTCTCTGGCCCCGGCTCGAATGGCATTAAGTAGGAGGGCCTGATCCGTGGAGTTGGAGGTCAGGAATACCTCGCCCACCTCACCATCGTTCAACAGGTTGTGTATCAATTCAAAGGTGACATCCGGATCTTCATTGAGTTCAATGATCAGCAGGTCGGCTCGTATAGAGTCATTGTCAATTATCTCGAATTCAAACTGTTTGTTGAGAATGTCCTCGAATTTCTTGCGGAGGATTCTGCTTTGGATTTGCAACCTGACTCTGTATGTGCCTGCGTTCATTAATTCCTCTCTATTGAAATTGTTTCCGAATCAAGAGAAAAAGAAGTAAATGTATGTATAATTGTATTTACTCTACCAAGTTTGGAATGGAACCCAATAGTCCGTAATTAGCGCCACCGCCACGTGAATAATGGTGTTCATTACATAGTACAGTCGCGACAATTTCGTGATTATTGCAATCTACAGAATGAATAATTGCTCCTGAAAATCCAATGATGGGTATCAATGTGTTAGGGTTAGAACAATCATGCCAGTCATAAACTGCAACTATAGTAAACCAATTGCCATCCTCATCCCTGTTAGCTTCCCACAAATCTTCCAGATCAGGGTGATTATTATGGCAGAACGCGTTGGCAATATTTCCTCCGATAAACTCTAGGCCATCGCCTAAATTGAGTTCTGGGCTAGTATATGTTCCATCAAGCATGCCTTCAAATATACCCCTAAGTTGATTTGCTGATGCAGGGTTTAAGTCAAAGGTGTTCCAGCCGGCACATGCTTCAGGGTCATTTGCTGGATAAAATTTAATTGGTTGGTCGCAAAAATTGCCTGGCCATGTATGATTGTACCAATATGCTGAAATACCTACGGGGGTAGCAACTCCTTCTCCTATATTTATTGCGCCAGTTAGTGCGGCTGTCGCGTCTGCTCTTATGTCCTTAGTATAATTTGAAAATACAAATTTTAATTGGCCATGTGCTGCTTCTTTCAAATTTAACCTAGCCTTCACACTATTTTTTTGCCCTACAATATTTGAGACCTTCTCTAAGGTGAAACCATGTTTTTCATCCCAATAGCCAATTAATATTTCGATATATTGTTCCCAGTTTTCGCCAAACATGCCGAGAGGCTTACCGGAAATAAAGTTGCTTGCAGCAATTTGCATGGCTACATCATGAATTTCGAATTCATCAATCGGGTTCATCTTTTCCAAGTGCTGCCGACCTAATTCAGCAGTTCCTGCAAGTGCGACAGCATCCGCAATATTTTGCAGTTCATTTCTTGTTGTTGTGAGCTTACCGATATCGATTGCTAAAGCTGCTACTCCGATTAGCACAAATATAATGAAAAAAGCAGTCATAACTGCGATTGCCCCGCTTTCATTATTATTTTTTTTTATAATAATATTAAGTTTCATCATAATGATCACCTCAAATTCATTCGCAAATCATGGTTGATTTTGTAACAATTCTAATTTTAAAGTCGCTTTTAGCTAGCGAAAAAGGAGGAATGAAGTTTACCGGCAGGCCGTAGTTATAATAAAAACGGGATTCAACTTGTAATTTATCACCAAACTCGCTACATATTTTTGTTCCTGTTGATAAATTGTCTATATCAACAGATATTGGATCCCTGTTTGGATTGAATGTGACGATATATTTCGCGAACTCATTAACTCGTTCTTTGATCATCTCTTCGCTAACACGATCGATCCTTGAAACGATGCCGGTTCTGGCACCTTCTCTGGTTGCCCAGGTAAGGACGTGTCTGTTGAACATGTATATGCCAGCTTCCATAATGATAAACATTACAAGCAAGAAAACGCTAATGATGAGAGCAAATTCTACAGCTGTTGCACCACATTCATGTTTTTTATTTTTTTTTCTTTTTAAAAATTTTAATAACATAAAATCACCTGAAGTCACTATTTGTTAGGTTGATCCAGGCTCCATCTTCATGATCGTTTGTGTATTAACATTTATTGGTTCCAACTTTACTTTAAAAAATTCTGTGAATACGCCCAATAACAAATAGGAGTATTCATAATTAACACTGACTATGTAATTTCCATTGCCATCTTCGGAAGCACTAATTTTTTTGGTGGAATAATCATCTGTTCCTAATGTCAGGAATATGGCATTCTCAATATAATCACCGACCATCTCTATGATTTTATCGTCATTTTTTCCTGTTATTCCCGATCGTGCCCCTTCGCGTGTTGCATTCGTGATAACCTGTTTATTATAATATAATAATCCAAACTCTAATGTTCCCAAAAAGAACAAGAGAAGCAAAGGAAGCATTATAGCAAACTCGATCATTGCTATACCATTTTGCTGAGCATATGATTTTTTGCTGAACATAAGATCACCACATGGTGATTATTTGTTACACAAGTTCAATTCAACGTAATTGTTGTTCTTAATCTAATTTCCCATAATGATTATTGGACTCACCTGCTCTCGTTCTACTCCGTCTTTGAAGCTCTCCCGATACCGCTCGACGCTATGTGCCGCAGCCTTGGGGTCGATGCCTTCCACTGGGGCTTTGGTCAGGCCGGCGGTCGGGTTGAGCGTCTGGTTGTAATTGGCAGTTTGGACGGATCTTCCCCAGTTGTCCTGGAGATAATAAATTCTTTGGCTTTCCGGCAGGTTCCCGGCGCAGCCCCAAATCATAGTACTTATAGCAAGAAGCAAACCAACGCAGATCGCCATGCTCTTGTTCATCCCAGCCTCTCCTTAATTTGTTTGTCTTGAATTTCCGATTCTGATCTTCTTACTTCTGCCTCTTAATGCAATCTTCACCAAGTTTTACCTGACAATCACATGTCCGAATTGCCCATCAAAAACCGCGGTTCTGTGCGGCAGGTTGTGGGTATGTGATTGCCCGAAGATTTCCCAGAGATAGAATTCCGCATCATCCGGTGGTATGTAGAAATCAGTGGGCAAGGTCTGTTCTGCGGCGACGATAGGTTTGACCAAGCGCGGGGTGATCAGGATGACCAGTTCGGTTTCATTGGACTGGTATCTCTTGTTGGAAAACAAAGCTCCCAAAATGGGCAAGTCGCCCAGGCCTGGAAACTTAATCGCAACCTCTCGTGAGGTTTCGCTAAGCAGTCCAGCTATGGCGAAACTTTGGCCATCGCCCAATTCGACTGTGGTAGATGCCTGCCGGATTATAATTCCGGGGACAGGAGTACCAAGAATATTGTACTCTCTGGTTGGGTCCAGTTCGGAAACTACCGGCACAACCTCAATGGCGATTCTATCTTCGCTAAGTACTGTGGGCGTGAAGGAAAGCTGGATTCCATAATCTTTGAACTCAACACCGCCAATCTCTCCTCTGCTGTCCAATGTCGGTAAGGGAATTTGCCCTCCGGCAAGGAAACTGGCGGTCTGCCCACTGAGAGCGATCAGGGATGGTTCGGCCAAGATTTTAGCCAACCCGCTTTCCTTGAGGATATCGAAGATGCCCTGCCACTGGATGGAATCACCAGGGGCGGAGCTGAAGGTAAAAGTTCCCCTCATAGTTTGTGGCGGTAGACCGCCCAAAAAACCTAGGGCAAAGCGCCCGCTTTCATTCACCAGATTGAAGTTCACACCAAGTTGCTTCATCGAATTCCTGGACACATCGGCCACCTTAACTTCTAGCATCACCTGATGGACTCCGCCCACTTGCACAAGATTGCGGATTCTGTCTTGCGGGGCGTAGGCTTCGGCCATTGCCAGGATTTGGTCCAAGGTGGAGGTGTTGGAGACCCGGCCGGACAATGTGATGGAATTGTTGGTAGACAGGATGCGCAGGTCTGTTTCCCTGGGGAAGACTTCATTGATGCGCTGCTTCATCCGGGCGATTTCGTACCGGACTTCCAATTCGTAGATTGCTGAAATTTCATTGCCCTGCCACAACATCAGGTTGGTCGTGCCCGCTGAAGTAGGGCGCAGGTAAATCTCTCGTGCGGAGATGGCCCGAACGCTGACAACATCCGGATCGGCCACCAGAGCGCGGTCCACTTCCCTGGGAGCCCTGAGGATCACGGCTCGGCCGTACTCCAGTTGCAGCCGGCGCGGGTGATCCATGTCAACGATGACTTCATCGGGGGCAACCTGGAAGTTCTGGGCTTGGGACTCCAGGGGAAGCAACCAGGCCAACGACGCCAAGAGCAATAGAACTGTTGCTGTTTTCCAGGATCTGATTGGGGCAGGCATGGATAACCTTTCTCCTTGCATGTTGAGATGGCTACTGATTGAACTTGAACTGCTGGACGCTGCTGCCCTGGATCACTTCCATGGTGAATTCCGAACGTACTGGGGCAGGGGATGGATTATTCGCCCGGGGCGCGGGATTGGATGCCAACTGGACGGGGCGGGGGTTGAGGTAGCTCATGGCGTGTCTGGCCGTGGCTCCCCTGGTTGCAGCCGAAAGAGAATCGACTGGGCTGCGCAGGGCGAACTGGAGCCGGCCATGGTTGCGGACGTGTGTCAGGATCTCGGTTTCCTCGGGGGTCAACTCAAGGGTATAGACATCCACCGGAGCCGTGGTCCCTTTCTCCGTTTCCTGCATTACCGTACCCGTAGCCAGAACAGTGACATTTTCCAGCACGATCTTGGTGATATCTTCATCGCCATTGTCCGGATCAGACCAGGTAACGAGCACGTCAACCTTGTTGCCTGGATGGATGAACCCGGAAATCCCGATCACCTTGTCTCCGCCCACGGCCACGGCCCGCTTGCCCTCGCCGAGTATGGCCGACACTCCGCCAGTACGAATGTCTACGGGCGCCAAGCGGTGCTCGATGATCGTCTCTCCGGCTCGCAAAGGCACAACCGCCACCCGGCCGAGCAACTCCGAAGGTTCCCTAAAGTGTCCCGCCGGCAGGCTGCTCAGGAGATGTTCCCTGCTGGTGATCATTTCCGCGTCCAATCTGGTACCTGCTGCAAGATCAAAGGCCGCCACGGCCACATACGCTGTCTCCGGCCGTTCCCTCTGGATTTCCTCCACCACTCTCGCGGGCACGCCCGTTGTCTGCTGCTGCATCCAGTTGTAGATGAACAAACTGCCCCCCACAGCGATGAACATGGCGAGGGTGATTGGGATGAATGCTTTCCACCTGTCCATAAATCCTCCGGATTGGAAACTCATTAATTGTGACTGAAGTTTGCGGATTCAAACGTGAAGAGTGGAACAGAAATCCTGGGTCAGCAGCTGGAAAATTGATCACCAAGCAAGGAATGTCAGCTACCCCAAAGAGTATATCCAAGGTGATTATGTAAAAGGTAAGTGGTTGTTCCCAATGCAATCGCTACGCCATAGCAGAGTTTTGGTTTTTTTTTGATGGGATGAGGTGCGTCTACAGGTACATATTGGCGGGTCAGGAGAAAGGTTTTGAGGACGGCCCATGTCCGGGAAATCAAGACACGCCCGTATTGGCGATGGATTAATAAAATTAATAAAGCGTACAAACCTCCATATAATCCAGTGTAGATGGCAGAGATTAAGACGCCTTTAGCGCCTATCATTGAGCCGACTGCACCCATAAGTTTTACATCCCCAGCTCCCATCCCCCCGAGCGTATAAACAGGAAGGAGCATACATATACCTACAGTAAGCCCAACGCCGCTGAATAGTAATCCTTCGAATCCAGTTGCAGATATGTTATAAAAAACTGCAAAAATAATTAATGATAGATTTAGAATATTTGGGATTTTTTTATATTTAACATCATATATAGATGCACTTATGAGTGCTATTGCTAGTACAAAGAATTCTATCATGTTATTCATAGCCAGTAAAAACTGTTTAAGGGGCATAAGTATATTATACTTGATGCCCCTTTAAAAACTAGTTAGTTGACGCCGTGTGTGGGTTCTGTCCATGGGGGCAATTTAGCGCCTGGATTATCAAATGCGTCTCCAACATCGGCAAAGAAATCACCAAGTTTTCCTCCAAAATATGTGGCACCAAACACTACAATAAGAGCAACAAAAGCAATCAGTAATGCATATTCTGTAAATCCTGCCCCTTCCTCGTCCTTCAAAAAATTCATCAGCTTTTCCATGTTGTCCTCCTGGATAATGTTGTTGAAAGAGTTAAGGAAATTTTGGAATCCTCAGCCAAAATTTTTGATCTCGCCTCAGACCTGAGATGCTCCTTTCTATCAAGATTCGGGCCAAGGCGGACCTTGAATGTTTAACATGTTAAAAATGTTGATCAAGTTGAAATCTTGGTTCGGTTTTGGGCTTGTTTATGAGGTGTAGATGGACTTCTAGGCAAAGCTTTTTGTCTGATAAAATGGGATCTGGGGTGGGATAGGGGTTTAATTGGGCAACGGATTGAAATTGAATGCCTTGTATCATGGTGGGGTGCAACCTGTGGACGGATGCTGATTCGAATGTTCTGGATTGGTCGGTGGTGATTTTTGTCGGTAAACGAGACAGTCAGTGTAAAAAAGTACGACAAGTTGGTTTTTGTAATTGTGGTTCTCGTCTTGAGTATTTATTTACCGTTTTAGATTGTTGAATATTACGAACTGATACATCAGTTTTGAGTGTAAAGTTTTTTTACACAATGAGAGAAGGCGCATTTCTATATTAATTCGGACTATTTTAGTTGCATATGGTCTTGTTTTAATGGAGCGTCCGGGTTTTCAAGATGGATTTGTCGGGAGTTTATGGAATATTTGTGGGGGTATGTTTGTTTTAACATAATGCGAGTGGCCATGTAATTACGGAGGAGAGTTGAACCGCCCGCTTCGCTTAAGGCGCAGAGGACGCCAAGGGGAAAACATTTTTTGAAAGCAGGGAAAGAGCTGCTTTCAAAAAGGTTGCCTCACCCCTGGCGGGGTGATGTGAGAAACGCCGCTAGGTGTGAAGCCCTTTTGGTTTCCGCATCTTTCCAGCGGAAGACAAAATTTCTTCTTGGCGTCCCCTGCGCCTTAAGCGAAGCGGGCGGTTCAAAAAATCTCTTACTGGATCGGAATCACGGGATGAACGATATCTGGAGTGGAGGAGGTTTGAGGGCGTGGCGGTTCGGTTGGGCGGGGTTTTGGCGGGTGGATCCAGGTTTTTTCGATGTCCGCGGGGTCCATGGGTTTGGCGAACAGGTAGCCTTGGCCGTAGTGGCACTTGTAGGTCTTGATCAGGTCGCATTGGAACTGGGTTTCGATGCCTTCGGCCACCATTTCCAGATTCAACCCCAGGGCCATTTCCACGATGGCGTGGATGATCCGGTTCTTCGCGGGGTTGGCGTTGATGGTGTTGATGAAGGCGCGGTCGATCTTCAGTTCGTCCAGGGGGAAGCGCTGCAGGTGGGCCAGGGAGGAGTAGCCGGTGCCGAAATCGTCGATGCTCAGCCGGGCGCCCATGTACTTGAGCCGTTTCAGCGTGCGCAGGTTCGCATCCATGTTGGACATGGCCATGCTTTCCGTGACTTCCAGGTTCAGGCATCCGGGGTCCAGGCTGAATTCCTGCAGGATCTGGTAGATCCTCCCCTCCAGGCCTGTTTTGGCCAACTGCTTGCCGGAGATATTCACGTTCAGGACCAGCGAGTCGTTGGTTTTCCGCCATTTGCCGATCTGGCGGCAGGATTCCCGGAGCACCCATTCCCCAATGGGGTCGATCAGGCCGGTTTCCTCGGCCAGGGGGATGAACTGGGCCGGGGAGATCAGGCCGTTGTCCGGGTGTTTCCAGCGGATCAGGGCTTCCAGGCCCTTGAGTTCTCCGGTGTCCAGTTTCACGATGGGCTGGTAGTTGAGGAACAGCTCGTCCCGTTCCATGGCCCGGCGCAGTTCCTTTTCCATGATCGTGCGCCGGCTCTTGCGCTGGTAGATCTCCGAGCTGAACACGGCGCAGCGGTTCTTGCCCTGCTGCTTGGCCTGCTGCATGGCCAGTTCCGCGTCCCGGAGCATGTCGTCCGGGCGGACGTAGTTGGGATTGTAGGCCAGGATGCCGAAGCTGGCGGTGACGTAGATCTCGTGGCCGTCCACCTGGAAGGGATCTTCCAGCTTTGTCCTGATCTTTTCGGCCAGGGACATGGTGTCTCCGGGCAGGGCGTCTTCCGTGAGCACGCAGAATTCATCCGAGCTGAACCGGGCCAGGGTGTCCGTGGGGCGGAGCTGGTCCCGGACCCGCTGGGAGATTTCCAGAAACATCCGGTCGCCCACGAAATGACCGAAGCTGTCGTTGACCGTGCCGAACCCGTCCAGATCGAAGATCATCAGCCCGAAAAGATGGTTCGGATCGCCGGCCGCCTTTTTCAGGGACTGGTCCAGTTTCTCCAGGCAATAGGAGCGGTTGGGCAGGTTGGTGCGCTGGTCGTAGAGAACCTGGTGCATCAGTCGCTCATCGTTGTGCTTGCGGATCGTGATGTCCGTGATGCTGCCCGCGAACTGGACGATTTCGTTCATGTTGTCGCGCACGGCGCGGGCATTCTCGGCGATCCAGACCGGGTTGCCGTCCTTGCGCCGGACCAGGGTTTCCATCTGCAGGATTTCGCCCTTGTTCCGGAGTGCGGCAAGCCGGCTTTCCCGAACCTTGGGGATCAGATAGATTTGTGAAAACGGCATCGTGCGGTTCTCGGCCTCGAACTCCTCGGGGGAGTCGTAGCCGAGGATTCGGGCAAAGGAGCGGTTCACGCAGACAACAGTATCGTCGGCCCTGGTCAGGTACATGCCTTCCGGGGCATGGGCGAACAGGGCGCGGTAGGTGGCCTCGGACTTGCGGAGGTTGATTTCGGCCTCATGCTCCTCGGTGATGTCGGACATGGTTCCGGCGAGCTTCAGGTTGCCGTTGCCGTTGTAGCTCAGGGCCTTGCCCCGCAGCCGGATCCAGCGCCATTTCCGGGTGTCGGACTTCATCCGGAAGCGGTGTTCGAAATGCGCTCCGTTGTCGGCTTCGTACAGCCTGATCTGTTCCTGGAGCTGCTCCCAGTCCTCGGGATGGACCAGGGTGTCGAAGGCGGCGTGGTGCTTCAGCTTTGCCGTGGATTCGGTATCAGAATGATCATTTACGGGTAGATCCACCACCATCTTGTACGTGGTCATGTCCATCTCGCAGACCAGCTGGCGGGCGCCTTCCAGGGCGGCTCGCAGGCGCTTCTGATCCAGCTCGATGGATTCCTCGATCCGCTTGTGCTCCGTGAAATCCTCCAGCTTGACGAAGACCTTTTCCACCAGCCCGGCGGTGTTGCGCACCGGAATGAAGGTCACGCGCAGGAAAACGCTCCTGGAATGCGGCTTCGGATGCTTTGCGGGCAGTTCCCGCCATGCTTCGGGCAGGACCACGGTTTCACCGAGGCGAACACGGGAAAAGATGTCGTTCAGGCCCCAATCCGCTGTGCGGTGGTCCGTGGTGACGGTAAAGCCTTCGTCCGGCGGCAAGCCCATCAGGTCGGCGAAGGAATCGTTGAAAATCAGGGTGTTGCCGGAAGGATCGCAGATCAGGGTCGGGTGGGGGTTGGAGCGGATGATGTCTTCGAGTTCATTGTTCCCGTTCTTTTTGCGTCTGCCCAAGCCTGTGAAAAATATCCTGAGAGTGTTTTTGAGATTCAGTCCGAGGAGGAGGGTCGCGGTGAGGAGCAGGTCGATGAAGTCGAGGGGTTGGGATGGGTGCCGGTGGCAGGAGGATGCCCAGAGCAACACAAAGACCACGACAAACAGCATTGCCATGACCAGGGAGGGAACCCTTCGCACGTTTTTGGCGTGGGCATGGCCAGTGATGGTCGTGGAGTCCATTTTTTCCAGACTTGGGTATGTAAGAAGTGATCTTGTTTTTCAGGACAGTAATATTTACGAAATCAATCTTCTTTCTTCAGGTGTAATTTGTATCGTTTAGCAACATGCGTGCCTGAGGGTTTGGATTGCGGCAGCAAACATCATAACATGCCAGCTTTGACACAGGGCACTGCATTAGCAGGCAATATGCTGCCCCACCATGAAAAGAGCTGCTGAGAATTTTCGAAAAGTTGCACGGACTATCGCAAAATGCCGAGCTCAGCCCATCACCCATCACCCCTTTCCCGCTAAGCAACGAAAAGATTATCCCAGGCCATGGCGATCTTTTCTTCGGTCAGTTCGGGATGGCGGCCGTGGTAGTACGCTTCGTCGATGATGTGGTCGATGATGTCCCGGGGTTGGCACGCGGAGAGGCGGACGTCCATGCGTTTGTAGTATTGGTCCATCAGGAATTCGAAGACGTCTTCCTTGAACTGGACGTTGTTCGCCTGGCAGACCTTGATGAAGATCCGGCGGTAGTCCAGGGGCGAGGGGTGGTCGATTTTGATCTTGTAGCGCAGCCGGCGCAGGAAGGCCATGTCCACCAGTTGCTTGGGATCGATGTTGGTGGCGAAGACGATCAGCTGGTCAAATGGCACGGCGAACTTGCGGCCCGTGTGCAGGGTGAGCAGGTCCATGCGCCGGGCCAGGGGGATGATCCAGCGGTTGAGCAGGGTCTGGATGTCCATTTCCTGGCGGCCCAGGTCGTCGATGATGAACAGGCCGTTGTTGGCCTTGACCTGGAGCGGGGCCTCGTAGAACTTGGCGATGGGGTTGAAATCCAGGTCCAGGGTGCGCATGGTCAGCTCCCCGCCGACCATGATCGTGGGGCGTTTCACGCGAACCCAGCGCTGGTCCGAGGGCGGAGCGTCGGCAGTGGGCGGCACGGGCAGATGCACGGACTTGTCGTACACCGTGATGATTTCCCCGCCCACGATGAAGGCGTGGGGCACGTAGACCTCGCCGGGCAGGGCGCGGCCCAGAGCCTCGGCAATGGTGGACTTGCCGTTGCCGGGGGGGCCGTACAGGAAAACCGCCCGTCCTGAGCAGGCCGCGGGCCCCAGGGTGTTCAACACCGAATCGCTGACCACGAGATGGGAAAAAGCCTTGTTGAAGTGCTCCGGTTTGATCACGATGTTCATCACGGTCTGCAGTTCGATCTGCTTGCTGTATTCGGCCAGGAGCACCGGCGCGGGACCGGTGTAGCGGCAGACGTTCAAAAGCTCCGCGGCCCGGTTGCGCCCGGTGTCCGTCATGCCGAACTTATAGGATGTCTTGGTCAGGGTATCCGCGCCCTTGACCACGATGCACTGCTCCCGGCGCAAGACCTCCATGGCCTCGTCCACAATGGGAATGGGCAGCTTGACGCTGTCGGCCACCGTAGGAATCGTGAACTCGCCCATGAAAACCACGTGCTTGTTGATCAGGTCCACAATAAAGGTCAGGGGCAGGCCGGTCTCCTCCACCGTGCGCGGCGGCGGGGGCGTCTTGCGGAAGAAGTCGACCAGATCTTTTTCCTCAATAAAGCCCAGAGTCACCAGATTGTATCCCAACCGCCCCCCGGACATCCGCTGCCGCTCCAAAGCCATCTCCAACTGCTCCTCGGTCACCAGATTCTTCTCCACCAGACGTGAACCTAAAAGAGTATGGTCGAGCATTTGTTGTCCTCTCTTTTGTTTGTTCAAGATTTTGCCCACGGAGCACACAGGTTGACACAGATGGCAGAGTATTTTTTCCTGCGGGAAAACGGGACAAGACCGCCAAGAACAGCCCTCGGCCGCAATTGGTGATTCAGTTGTAAGTGCAGGCTAATGATGCTACGCGGCGAAGAATCCGTATTCGCTACGCCTGATGATTCTGGCATCAGATCTTGTTCGGTATGCAATAATTTTGCCGAAGAAACGCTATCTTTGGGGGGGAGGGAAGTGAAGCGGGCTACCACCCCGCCCTTCGGGCACCCCTCCGAAGGAGGGGAATTAACCACCCCGCCCTTCGGGCACCCCTCCAGAGGAGGGGAATTTTATCCTTCGTGCCGTTGTGTGGACCGGAGCCCGGAGAGTGAGGCCCGGGGAATTACGTTCCTTTGGTGAATGACAGACGAAGCCTGATGGAATTCCCCTCCTCCGGAGGGGTGGCAGGCGAAGCCTGACGGGGTGGTGCCTATGAGAAGTACAAAACGCTACATGTCCTTGCCCTTCAACCCCAAGCTGAAAGAGCGTGCCAGGGAACTACGCAAGGCCGGTCTTCTGCACGAAGCCTTGTTATGGAATCAGCTCAAGCGGAAAAGCTTCAAAGGATTGGACTTCGACCGACAGAAAATCATCGGAAACTACATCGTAGACTTTTTCTGTGCAGAAAAAGGCGTCGTAATCGAAGCCGATGGCGTCTCGCACCAAGGCCGCGGGGACTACGATGCGCAACGAGATGATTATCTAAGATCCCTGGGGCTGACAGTGATCCGAATATCGGCCAAGGACATTTTGCAGAACATGGAAGGGGTACTTGGGTTTTTACATCATCATGAGGCATTGATGATCGACCAAAAACCACCCCGCCCTTCGGGCACCCCTCCAGAGGAGGGGAATTAACCACCCCGCCCTTCGGGCACCCCTCCAGAGGAGGGGAATTTTATCCTTCGTGCTCTTGTGTGGACCAGAGTTCGGAGAGCGAGGCCCGGCTGAATTACGTTCCTTTGGTGAATGACAGACGAAGTCTGATGGAATTCCCCTCCTCCGGAGGGGTGGCAGGCGAAGCCTGACGGGGTGGTATCCATGATATGTGAAAAAGTAACCCATGCAGGTGCGAACAGCACGAGGTCACCCATGTATGACGGCATACTCCTGGATGGTGGGCAGGTTGCGCGGGAGTTCGTGAGGTCTGGGCCGGGTGGCCTCCCAGCCCAGGCAGGCCAACCAGATCGCACGCGGGATCGGCTTGTGGGCGGTGCGATAGTAACTGACCATGCGTCGACTGATCCCCAGAGCCTCGGCGGCGGTTGTCAGGGAGAGGCGGTTGCGCTGCATCCAGGTAGCGAACATCTCATGGCTGACTTTTCCAGCCTGTTCCTTCCCCCAGGCATAAACATTGTCCGCTCCGAATTCCGAGTCGATCCATTCAATAGAGTCTCCGCCCTCGCCAAGGTGGACGCCGGCAAAAATTTTGGGATCGAGAATGAGGGCAAGAGCAGGTATACGGCGCAACACAGCCTCGACATCTACCAAGAGAATTTCGCCCGTGTTCCAGGTTGTGCGGAGAAGATATGGACCCTTGGATTCGACAGACAGAAGTTTTGGATGGAAATATTCGCTCATGGATTGTTCCTTTGCCATTCATCAAATAGAAAAGCTTGGTTGGCTCGGATCCAGTCCAACGCATCACGAATGTCTCGTTCAGCGACCTTCCCTTTGATTTCATAGGATTGAAGTTCAACCGTACAATCCCGCCCATTGCTCAGTTTGAGATGACGTGCGGCGGTGGATGGTCACCGTGAAAAATCAGCACTCGGCAGGATGAGAAGCGTTTCAACGTCGGCACAAGGGAAGGATCTAGTGCAATGGTTTCACTATGGCAAGTGGTATGTTCGGGAGACGAGGCTGGAGAAAAAGAAACCTTGAATGTGAAGCGCTCGCTTCCCTCAAGGCGCAGAGGGCGCCAAGGAAAACATTTTTTGAAAGCAGGGGAAGAGCTGCTTTCAAAAAGGTTGCCTCACCCCTGATGGGTGATGTCAAAAATTGCCTTCAGGCGTGAAGCCCTTTGGCTGCCGCATCTTTCCAGCGGAAGACAAAATCTCTTCTTGGCGCCCTCTGCGTCCTGAGCGAAGCGGGCGGTTCCAATTTCTTCAACCCGCTTCGAAATCGAATACATGTTACAGCACATATCCAAATCCGACCCCACGCTTCCAACATTGCCCCCAACGCAAATTCCGTTTAAAGCCGGACTTTAGCCGTTGAGCGTATACTTCGTTGAGCCAACGTTCCACGGCCGGTGTTGGTTCCCATCACCTATCACCCATCACCCTTCACCCATTACAAAAATGACCACCTTCCTCAAAAAACACTGGTTCTTCGTCGGCATGGCCGTGGTTTCGGCTTTGGCGTTTGCCGTTCCGGAGCTTGGCGTTGTCGTCAAGGAATACAAGATCCTCAATTTCGGCATCTTCCTGACGTTTCTGATCACCGGGTTGAGCCTGGATACGCGCAGCGTTCTGGAGCAGATCAGGAATGTTCGCGTGCTTTCCGCATCCTTGCTGTCGGCCCTGGTGGTGATTCCGATCATCACGGCCGTATTGGCTACCTTGTTCTTCGGCGACAACATTGATTTCATCATTGGTTCGATCATCATTGCCGCGGCGCCGGTGACCGTGGCTTCGGGGACGGTGATGACCGCCATGGCTCTGGGCAACGTCCCGCTGAGCCTGTTCATCTGCGTGCTCTGCAACCTCTTTTCCCTGATCTCCATCCCGCTGGTCCTGAACTGGCTGCTGGGATTCATGGAGCATATGCTGCGTTTCGAGCAGGCCATCTCTTTGCCGGTGGGGCAGATCCTGATCACCCTCAGTCTGACCGTGCTGGTGCCGACGGTTCTGGGGCAGATCATGCGGCCCTGGCTCAGGGAGCAGGTGGCGGTCTACAAAAAGGCGTTTTCCATTTTTTCGCAGTGCGTGGTTCTGTTGATCATTTTCAACGCCGTTTCCAGCTCCGTGGGGGTGATCGGTTCCCTGGGCCTGGGATTGGTGGGGCTGTTCGGGTTCATGATCTTTTTGCACGTGGTCATCCTGGCGCTGAACTACGGCATTTCCAAGGCGATCCGGCTGGATGAACCCTCCACGGCCGCCTTCACCATCCACACTTCCCAGAAAACCCTGACCATCTCCTATCTGGTCTGGGCCGGCTACTTCGCCCACCTCTTCCCCCTGGCCATGGTTCCGGGCATTGTCTATCACGTGGTGCAGATGATCATGGACACCTTTGTGGCCCAGTGGTTTCGGGAGCGGGCCGGGCGGCGGCAGGGAGGTTGACGCGACGGCATTCGTGCTGCAACTATCGATCAGGATACCAAATCATGATTTTCAACACCCTTGATGCTACGGAAACGTCCATGCGGCTTGAGCGGCAGGACCTGATCACCTTTGAGCCGGAATTGCGGGCGGCCATGTCCCGCTTTCTGCCTTTTTCCTCCTACGGCCTGTATTTTCCGGCCAGCCTGCCCACGGACATGCTGGTGGCGGACAGTCAGGGCGGCCATCAGATCTTTCCGGTCTATCATGCCCAGGAAAAGAAGGCCCTGCTGCCCCTGCACCGGCACGGGGAGCTGCTGGGCGTCTTCGTGGCCCGGGGCGTGCGCGGGCGTGTGACCAAGACCATGCTTCACCTGTGGTCCTGCCTGTGCGGGCAGATCATGGACAATCTGCTGCTGCACAAGAAGACGCGGACCGACCCGCTGACCGGGCTGGCCAATTCCATCTGCCTTGAGGAGACCCTGAGCCGGGAGATCCGGTTGGTGCACCGCGGTCTCTGGCCGGACACCCCCATCAGCCTGGAGGACGGCATTTCCGAATACAGCGCCAGCGTGGGGCTGATCTGCCTGGACGTGGACGGATTCTCCCGGATCAACGAGTTGTGGGGGTACCAGTTCGGCGACATCGTGCTCCGTGATCTGGCCCGGGTCGCGGTCCGCGTCGCTCCGGAGCAGGCGATCTGCGCCCGGCTTCGGGAAGATACCCTGGCGATCTGCTTTTCCGGCGCCACCACCACCAAGTGCCAGGAACTGGCCTCGGCCCTGCTCCGGGAAGTCGGAAAAATGGAATGCGAAAACAAGATCAACGGTGAGAAAATTGCCCTGTCCGTCAGCCAGGGGTACGTCACCTATCCCCAGGATTTTCACGGCCGCCAGCTCCGCAAATCCGTCCGGGAACAGACCGGTCTGATGCTTGAGAAAGCCGCGCGGGCTCTGCACAATGCCCAGGAACAAGGTCCGGGTCGGATTCGCGCCTTTTCCGGCATCCTGCGCGAAAGCGGCGTGGTGCTGGAGATTTTGCCCATGAATCGGATTCTGGTCAGCCTGGGCCGTTCCGTGGATGCCCGGGAGGGGCAGCGATTCCTGGTCTGGTCCTCGATTTTGGACTCTGAAAACCGGGCGCTTCCGGAAATTTCCACGCCTTCGGGGCGCAAGGGCATGTCCCGGGTTTGCAAGGCGGAAGTGCAGTTGGTGGAGGTCCGCGGGGATACTTCCGTGGCCGAAATCATCCTGTTGCATGATCCCGGGAGCAGCATCCTGCCTGAGGACCAGTTGACCATTCTGCGGACGGGGTCCCGCAACGAGGCGGGCGAGGACGTGGAGGACCAGGCGTTCCGGGATGCGGTTCTGGAACTGCAACTGATGACCTCCCGGGAGTTCATCAAGCAGTGGGTGGACCTGCGGCAGCAGTACGGGCGGTTCTCCCTGATTCTGCTGCACCTGGAGGGTGTTTCCAACGAGACGGAAAGCGTCGACCATGCCGACGTGGAGCGCAAGATGCTTGCCCTGGCCACTCTGGCGTCGGACAAGCTCGGACCGCGTCCGGTCATGGGGCGGTTCAGTTTCAGCACGCTGGCCTGCCTGATTCCGGAGAAAAGCGCCGCCGACCTGCACCCGTCAGCCAACGACCTGATCCGGACAGCCGGGGAAGTGCTGCTCTGTCCAGTATATGCGGGAATGGCGGACTACCCGTTTCTGGCCTATTCGAAAGCTGACATCCTGGACAACTGCCGCAAGGCCCTGGAACATGCAATGATGCTTCCCGAGCCCAGCGCGGTGGAGTTCTGTTCCACGTCCCTGACCGTGAGCGCGGATCGCTACTTTTCCAGCGGCGACATCTATTCCGCCCTGGAGGAATACAAGACGGCGCTTCTGGCGGATGAGCTGAATCATCTGGCCAGGAATTCCCTGGGCGTATGCTATGCCAGGCTGGGCAAGTACCCCGAGGCGCTGGCTCAGTTCACCGCCATTCTCAACCAGAATCCCAAAGACATCATGGCCTCCTACAACCAGGGCCACACCTTCCTGAAGCTGGGAGAGCAGGACCGGGCCAGGCAGGCCTTCCTGCGTTGCCTGGAGCTTGACACGAAGCATGTCTTCAGCCTGATCCGGCTGGGGCAACTGGCCGAGCAGGACGAGAGCCTGGACGCGGCCCGGGAATATTTCGAGCAGGCCAAAACCATGCCCGGAGGCGAGGGGCTGACCCATCGCCATCTGGCGCGCCTCGATCTGCGCCAGGGCGACCTTGAAGGCGCCCGCGAACATCTGCACCAGGCCCTTGTGCACAATTCCCGGGACGCCCTGGCCATGCACCTGCTGGCCAAGATGTACCTGGAGCAGGGCGAAGATCCGGAAATCGCCGAAACCCTCGCCCGACAAAGCGTGGCCCTGTGGCCGGAGCAGAGAAGTTTCTGGGAAGTTCTGGCACGGGCTTTGGAGGGCCAGGGGAGAGATGATGAGGCCAGGTTGGCCAGGGAAAGATCGGGCTGAAAGATAAAAAATGAACCGCCCGCTTCGCTCAAGGCGCAGAGGACGCAAAGAGGTTTTTGGCTTCCGCTGGAAAGATGCGTAAGCCAAAAGGCTTCACGCCTGCGGCGATGTTTACCTTCCCGTAGGGAGAGGCACCTTTTTGAAAGCAGCTCTTTCCCTGCTTTCAAAAAATGTTTTCCCCTTTGCGTCCTTGGCGACTTGAGCGAAGCGGGCGGTTCAACTTCTTAGCATTCCTCAGTCGAATTACGGAAAAGGAACTGTGGACGTACCTGACCATAATCCCCGAGCAAGGAGAAACGTCATGAAAAAGGTGTTTGCGGCGTTGTGGAGAGCCGTGAAGGCTGTTGGAAGGTTCCTGGACCACTATATTGTCCTGCCGATCATGGGCGTTCTGGGCCGGTGGATGATGGGTCGGGTGAATGCCGCCAAGGCGAAGGATCAGGTGGTCATGAAACCGTGGAAATCCGAGGCCGTGGAGGATTTCAGGATCTGGGTCGGGGAATTGCCGGACGAGAAGCCGAGGTTCGATGACGGCCCCTTTGAAGGCAATGAAATCATGATGGTGCTCAAGGAATTTGCCACGCTGCGGCAGGAAATCGCGATGCAAAATCAGGAACAGCATAAGACCACTGCCTATATCAAGGACCTGCTGCAATCCTTCCAGGACGCCTCGCGAATTTATGAGCAGAATACCCAGGGGCTGGACCAGCTCGCCGAGAATATTCGACTGACCGTGGAAAAGGACGTGGTGCTGCAGTTTGTTTCCCTGCGGGACATCCTGGTCCGTGGTCAGGTCGCGGCCCAGGCGGCCGCCGAGGAAAAATCCTTCCTGCGCCGGCCTCCGGCGGTGCTCGATGAAGCCGTGGCAGGCTACGACGCGGCCATCCTCCGCCTGGACCGGGCCCTGGATCGGATGAGCATCTACAAGGTTCCCACCGTGGGGCATATGTTCGATCCCAAGACCATGGTCGTGGCAGGCCGCCGCCTGGAACCGGGCCGGGCCAGAAACATCGTCCTGGAAGAACAACGCAGCGGCTATGAACGCCAGGGGGAGGCCATCCGCACGGCCGAGGTCGTGGTGAACGGATAGAGCAGGCTGTTGAAAAATCCCCGCTGGCTGCGTTGCTGCAAAAAGTTCAAGCCCTCACGTATGACCAAATACGCTTCGGGCTTGAACTTTTTTTGCGCCTTGCCATCGGGGTTTTTGAACAGCCTGCTCATCCTACCTTGAGCAAAGCGGGCGGTTCATTCCTTCATCTCTTCATCCCATCATTTCAGCATCTTCCGAATCCTTATGGCCTGAAGCGGCCGGCGCTGTCTTCCAGGGTTCGGCCTTGCAGGGCTGAGGCGGCCAGGCGGCCGTAGAGGCCGCGGGGGTCGTTGGCCTGTAAGTCCTTCAAAACGGCTTGCCATTGGTTGAGATCGTGGTTGCGCTGGTAGAGTTGGGCCAGGCGGTACCGGCTCATGGTCCATTCCGGATCGGACTGGTCGATGAGCTGATCCAGTTCCAGGGCCCAGGCCAGCGCTTCCTGCAGGCGGCCCGTGCGTTCGGTGACCTGCGTCAGCCAGAGCACGTTGTCCCGGATCTTTCCCTGATCCTCCCGGTCGACAAGCAACAGACTCAGGGACTCCTGTGCGTAGAGGTAAACACGCTCGAAATTCTCGTTCTGCATAGCCTTGCGGGCCAGGAAATAGAGGGCGTAGCCGCGCTGGGCATGGCCCAGATTCAGGTCTTCGGCCAGCTTCAGCCAGAGAGGCTGGGCATCATCCGAGCGTCCCAGATTTTCCAGGGCCAGGGCCATGGAATAGGACAGTTCCCGTTTCTGCGGCGCGGGCAAGTCGTCACGCAGTGCACCCAGTCCCACGATCCGTTCCCATTCCTGCTGTTCCAGATAAATACCGAGAATCATCTCCAAAGCCGGAATCAAAACCTGGCGCGGCGTTGCGTCGGTGAGATACGGCCCGGCCAGGGTGATGGCCTGCTCAAAGTCTCCGGTCTTCCAGAATGCCATGGCCAGGCCAAGCCGGGTGGCGGGTGAAAAATCCTCCAGCAATGCATGCAGGAAGGGATTGTCGCGCCATTGCTCGAGGGTTTCCGCATAACGTCCGTCCTCTGCATTGCGGTGCACAAGCTGGGTGAACGCCTCTTCGCCCACTTCCAGGGCCTTGGGGCTCAAGGAATGATTGGGATGGTCCGCGAGAAAATCGCTGATGACCATCAGGCTGTCCTCGAACCGCTTGTTCCAAATCTGCCAGATGGCCAGCTTGATGGTGGCCACGGCGGCCAGCGGGCTGTCCGGGTGCTTGGTGATGATTTCCGAGTAGACGTCGGCGGCCCGCCGTGTCGTGAACATGTCCTCCAGGCTGGGTTCGTCGTGAATTCCTCCTTCCACGAGGCGCATTTTGGCGATCAGCCCACCTTCCTGATCCGGAAATTCGCGGGCCGCTTTTTCAAAAATACGTCTTGCCGGATCCGGCCGGCCGGTGAGCAGGTAGATGTCCCCGATCCGGGCCAGGAGCATGTCCGCGTCCGGGGTGTCGGGAACCAGGTTGTAGTAGGTCAGGAGGCGTTGCTTGGCCGATTCCAGTTCGTTCACGCGCAGGGCGATGATTCCGGCCAGTTCCAGCAGGCTCGGGTCGTCGATATAGTACCGCGGCCAGCGTTTTTCCAGAAAGTCCATGATCTGGAAGGCCTGCCCGTCATGGCCCAGGGCGTTCAGAGCCCTGGCCAACCCCACAGACGACTGCTGGGAAATGGAATATTCCGGATGGTTTTGAACCACTCGCTGGAAATAGTCGGCGGCCTGATTGTAGTCGCCGCGATCCAGGAAGTATTGTCCCAGATAGTATTCCGTGGTGGGTACCAGGGGATCGTGGGGATAGTCCCTGCGGAGCACGTTGAAGTAGGCCCTGGCTTCAGGCAGATTGTCCACCCGCAGGTGCAGAACTCCCAGGTTGCGCAGCGCCAGGGGGGTCCGGATGGATTTCGGGTTCATGTGCATGGCCCGTTCATAGGCCTGGGCGACAGGGACGAAATTGTTGGCCAAGTCATTCTGATGAAGGCCGAACATTGCGTCGCCCAGGTTGTAAAGAGCCTCCTCGCGCATGGAATCCGAGAGTCCGTGGACATTGGAGAGGGTGCGCAACGCTTCCACGGCCACATCGAATTCCGCATTCATCAATGCTGCCTTGGCCGTGGACATTAATCCCCGATATTGCTGGTCCGGGTCTTTCTCCTGCGGTATTTCCTCCGGCCTTTGCTCCTCATGAGCTTTTTCCACCCGATCTTGCTCCACCTGCACGGGTTGTGATGCGGGATCTTCAAGTGCCGGGGCGGCATGTTCCACGGCTTCCGACGGGCGCTCCGGCTCCGGGGCTTCAGGAAAAACAGGTTGCGCGGGGGTGATTTCCGGCGTTGGCTGCGCCGGCGTCGGCGACGGACCTGGATCGATGCGTTGCCTAATAATCGGAGCCTGAGCCGGAGAGACGTCCGTTGCCGATGTAATGACCGGAGCATTTTCCTGGGGATCGACCGCCTCCGGAGACGACGTGGCGGCCGGCTGTGGTTCGGAGGAAATCGCCGGTTCCGGCTGTTCCCGGAAAGGAGCAACGGGTTGCGCATCTTCAGGGCTGACGCGCCGGATCGGATTCCGGATCATGCTCTGTGTGGGAGGCGGAGTGGATTGGCCGGAGGGATCCGATAATTGTTGAGAATCGTTTTGCGCAGGAATGGGCGCACGGATTTGTTCAGGGGCGCCGACGGGAGGAGCAGGCTCGGTGATGCTCCGGCGCAACCCGGCGAAAGTTTGCAGGCCGGCAGGCAGGGGAGGGGGCGAAGACTCCGCGGCGGGAGATTGCATGGGCGGCAGACGATCCGTTTCAACCGGTTGCTCCACGGCGGGTCCCGGCACTTGATCCCGCGATTGGGCCTGGGACCGATTTTGTTCTTGGTTCCGTTCCGGAACGGATGCAGGCTGCGCGGGCGCGGGGCGGCTCGCCGGCTCGCCAGCCGGCGGAGGCGTACGGGCCGGCGAGGCAGTGGACGGTTCCGGTCGTTGGGGGCCGGCGTTCTGTTGCCAACGGCTTCCCAGAGGATCGGGAAAAAAGCTGATCAACAACAGGCCTTTTGCGGCATCGTACTGGCCCACAAACCCGAAGGCTTCCGTGGTCGTCCGGACCCGCAGCCCTTCCCGGCCCAGGGAAACCGCATCCAGAAGAGTCGACCCGCTCAGGAACGGAGCGGCATTGTCAGCGGAAACCGACATGGGAAGAAGGACATGAACGTCGCGTGCCGCGATCCGCTTGACATCCGGTTGAGGACTCTCGGGAGGCAGGCGCAATTCCAGTTGCTCTCTATTGGGGAATCGCCGGAAAGAAACATCCAGGGCGGAAAAAGCCTCGGCGCAGAAGAACAACAGGAAAAAGACGGCCCAGGACGAAACCGAAACGGATCTCGGAACCCAGGACGCCGGGGAGCGGAGAACGCTCCCGGAAAACAAAGCGCGGTACGCACGCCAAAATCGGAGCATGATCAGATCTGCATAGCCTCTCTGCTTCCACAATGAAACATCACAACTCCCCCTCTCTCGAATTCGGTGCTAACTCTCACCTACGTGCATCATAACCCTGGTCATTTGGCTGGCGCGCAGATTTGTAAGATTGAACCGCCCGCTTCGCTCAGGACGCAGAGGACGCCAAGAAATTTTTGTCTTCCGCTGGAAAGAATGCGGAAGCCAAAAAGGCTTCACGCCTTGCGGCGAGTATTTCTTAGGGCGTGTAAACAGCACCCTTCTCGCGAAATTGGCTGCCGCGTCGTCGGAATAATATTGAAAGCCGTTAGCAAGAACCATGCTTGCGGGGACAGACAGGGCGGAGTGTAGGATTAGGATGTGTGATTACGGGTTGATACTGCGTTTTTTCAGTTTCTCAATCAGGGTGGTGCGCTTGATTCCCAGCAGTTCCGCTGCCTGATTTTTGACTCCGTGGCTTTCCTGCAATGCCTCAATGAGCAAACGTTCCTCGATCTCGTCCATGAAATCCTTCAGCCCTTGGTCCCGAGCCCGCAAGTCGCTCAGCGTGGGCCATTCGAAGCCGTTGACGTTCTTCTTCGGAGTACGTTCGGGGACGTCCATGCCGACAACCTGAAGAATCTTGGCAGGCAGATCATCGGGCATGACGTCATCACTCTCGCAGAGAATGGAGATCCGCTCCATGAAGTTTTCCAGTTCACGTACGTTTCCCGGCCAGGGATACAAAGCCAGCAGATCCTGGACCTTTCGGGACAGGCGCAGCACGGGCCGCATTTTTTGCGTACAAAATACATTCAGGAAATGCTTGCCGAGCAGAATGATGTCGTCTTCGCGCTCGCGCAGCGGGGGCAGGTGGATGGGGATGACGTTCAGGCGGTAGAAAAGGTCTTCGCGGAACCGACCCTGGGCCACCTCCGCTTCCAGATCCCTGTTGGTGGCGGCGACGATGCGGACATCGACCCGGGTGGTCGAGGTGGCGCCGACGCGTTCGAATTCTTTTTCCTGGATCACGCGCAGAATCTTTACCTGCAGGGGCAGATCCAGTTCTCCTATCTCGTCCAGGAAGATGGTGCCCCCGTCCGCCAATTCGAAGCGGCCCGTCCTGGTGCGGATGGCATGGGTAAATGCGCCCTTTTCATGGCCGAAGAGTTCGGATTCCAGGAGGTCCTTGGGGATGGCGCCGCAGTTGACGGGAACGAAGGGCTTGCCCTTGCGCTTGCTGTTGGAGTGCAGGGCTCGGACCACCAATTCCTTTCCAGTGCCGGATTCTCCGGTGACCAGTACGGTGCTGTCCGTGGGGGACACCTTGGCGAGAACGGAGAAAACCTGTTGCAAACAATGGCTCTGGCCGATTATGCCGCCTCGATCGATGTCCGTCATGAAAAGCTCCTGAAAAGGCAGGGAATCAATTCCATGGCGGAAGGAAAGGTCGTTTTGGTTTTCAGCTGAAAGGAGAAGAATCTTAGGGGAACATCGGTTTCGGCGCTAATAATCATCTGGTTCGTTCCATCGTTGATGTCCATGTTTGGTGCCAAGTGTCGGCGGGAGCCGCGGCATCAGAATGTGCCTGCGCGCCGCGTACAAAATATGGAATCTCGTGTCAACAAACTGACACAATGTCAAGTACCGATGGAAATTTTCTAGGCCTGGTTTAAGAAAATTGAACCGCCCGCTTCGCTCAAGTCGCCAAGTACGCAAAGAAGAATTTTGTCTTCCGCTGGAAAGATGCGGCAGCCAAAAAGGCTTCGCGCCTGGCGGCGATCTTTTTGCGAACTTGGCGTCTTGAGCGTAGCGGGTGGTTCAGTCCTCTGCCGGCAATTCTCCGAAAGAAAGTGCGGTGAGCCAGTGGGTGCAGGCGTGGGGCTGGGTGTTGATCAGGTTGCCGAAAGCATGGGCGGATTTCCGGGCTTGGGTTGCGTATTCCGGGTTGCCGGTCAGCGTGGCCAGTCGGAGCAGGTTGGCGGCGCTGACGGCATTGCCGGAGGGCAGGGCGCCTTCAGCCGCCTGCTTTGGACGAAACAGCAGCGGCTCGGCGTCCCGGGCGGTGAGAAAGAAACCGCCGTTGGTTTCGTCGCCAAAATCCCGCAGCTGCGCCATGGTGATCTCCTCCGCGGCGTTGAGCCAATGCGGATTCTGATCCGCTTCGTACAGTTCCAGCAGGCCCCAGACCACGAAGGCCTGGTCTTCCAGAAAACCCTGTGCGGCCAAATGGCGTGTCGGATGCTGTGTCGGATGTGGGGCATCTGGCGAGTCAGGGTGCCGGGCGTGCGGTGCGTCGGCTGGCTTGTCAGCGGCAACAGAACGGAAACGGTGCAGGACTCGCCCCTTTTTATCGCGCATCACGGTCAGCACCAGTTCAGCGCAGCCGCGGGCGGTTTCCAGCCAGCCCTGTTGGTCGAAAACCGCTCCGGCCCTGGCCAGGGCCGCGATGAGCAGTCCGTTCCAATCCGCGAGCACGCCGTCATCCGTCAGTGGTTTGGGACGTTCTTCCCGGGCCATCTTGAGGCGATTGCGCAGCACGGCCCAGCGTTCCTGCTCTTCCGTATCTGTCATATCCTCGGCAAGGTGGAGAATGTTTGCGCCGGTGGACTTGCCGGTGGCTTCATCCTGAAAATTGCCGCCGGGCTGGATCCGGAACGTCCGGCAGACCCATTCGCCGTCCTCGGGACCGAGAACGGCGAGCAATTCATCCCGCGTCCAGACATAGAACCTGCCTTCCTCACCTTCGCTGTCCGCATCCTGACCGCTACCGAAACCGCCTTCTTCCGTGGCCAGTTGATCCACGACATAATCGACGATTTCCGCCACCACGCGCCGGTAGAGCGGATTTCCGGCGGCGCGCCAGGCGTCGGTGTAGGCCAAGAGCAGCATGGCCTGATCGTAGAGCATCTTTTCAAAGTGGGGGAGCAGCCATTTGTCGTCGGTGGAGTAGCGGTGGAAGCCGAACCCGACATGGTCGAACAGCCCGCCCAGGCGCATCCGGCCGAGGGTGGTTTCGACCATGGCCAGGGCCTGGGGTTCGTTGTGCTTGCGGGCGTACTGGAGAAGGAACAGCAGGTTGTGCGGCGACGGGAATTTGGGCGCGGTTCCGAAGCCGCCGTGCTCGGAATCGTAGCGCTGGACAAAGAACGAATACGCCTGGTGCGCCGCCTGTTCCGGGTCCGGCTCGCCGGCCATGGATTCCTGTTCCTGGGCGGCACGCAGGGCCTCTTCAAGCTGGACGCCGGTGGCCAGAACGTCCTTGCGCTGGCTGCTCCAGACTTCCTCGACCCGGGGAATCAGGTCCAGCATGCCCATGCGGCCGAAGCCGGATTTCCGGGGAATATACGTCGCAATGAAGAACGGGCGGCCGTCCGGCCCCATGAACACGGTCAGCGGCCATCCTCCCCGCTGACCCAGAATATGGCAGGCGCTCATGTAGACCTGATCGATGTCCGGGCGCTCCTCCCGGTCCACCTTGATGCTGATCAGATGCCGATTCATCAGTTCGGCTAGGGCCTGGTTCTCGAAGCACTCCCGTTCCATGACGTGGCACCAGTGACAGGTGGAATAGCCGATGGACAACAGGATCGGCTTGTCTTCGGTCCGGGCCCGGGCAAAGGCTTCCTCGCCCCAGGGAAACCAGTCCACCGGGTTAAGAGCGTGCTGGAGCAGGTAATGGCTGCTTTCCCGTGCCAGCCGGTTTGGCCGAGGAGCAGGGTGCATAACGCCTCCGTCACTTGATGTAGATCTTGATCTGATTCGTCGAGATATCCTTTTGTCCCGGCGTCTTCTGGCCGGATGTGATGATCAGGCCGTCGCCGGGCTTGAACCCGTCGAAGCGTTGGATGAACCCGGCCGCGCGGGCCATGTGGCTTTCCGGTTCCGCGTCCACCAGCCGGGGGTGCACCCCCCAGACGAAATTCAACGACCGCATCACCCGTTCGTTGCTGGTCAGCGCATAGATGGGCCGCGCCGGACGGCGGGAGGACAGCATGCGGGCCGTGATCCCGGAAGTGGAGTGGCAGACCAGGGCCTTGCTCTCGGCGTTGTCCGCCAGCAGGCAGGCGGCATAGGCCAGATACTTGCCGGGGTTCTTCTCTTTTTTGGGAAAATACGGCTCACCCAGACGTTCCAGATAATACTGTTCCGCCTCCCGGGCGATGTCGTTCATGTTGCGCACTGTTTCCACCGGGTAGTTGCCGATGGCGGTTTCCTCGGAAAGCATGATGCAGTCCGCGCCGTCCATGATGGCGTTGGCCACGTCGGTGCACTCGGCCCGGGTGGGGACGGGATTTTTGACCATGGACAGCAGCATCTGGGTGGCGACGATGGCCGGCTTCTGGGCATGTCGGCAGGCCCGGATGATCCTTTTTTGGATCACGGGCAGGGCGGAGAGCGGACATTCCAGACCGAGATCGCCCCGGGCGACCATCACCCCGTCGGCCAGAGCCAGGATGGCGTCCAGATTCTCCACGGCATTCTGACGCTCCAGCTTGGCGATCACCGGGACCCACGTTCCAAGGTCGCGGATCAGATCCTGCAGGTCCGCCACGTCCGAGGCGTCTTGGACAAAGGAAAGGGCCAAGGCGTCGATGCCGATCTCCAGGGCTTCCCGAACGTCCTTGCGGTCTTTTTCGGTGAGCGCCTTGATGGGGTGGCTCTTGCCGGGAAAGGAGATGCCCTTGTGGGACGAGAGGTAGCCGGCATTCTGGGCTTCCAGCTCATAGAGCTCGTTTTCAACGATGACCCGGGAAACCTTGAATTGCAGCATGCCGTCGCTGAGATTGACCGGCATGCCCACCTGCAGGCCCTGGAGCAGGAGGGGGATTTCCAGGCTGATGAACGGGGTCTTGCCGGACTCTTTACGCTCCAGCGGTCCCAGAAGCACATGGCCGCCCTTGTTCACCTGCAGCGGGGAGCCTTCCACCTCGCCGATGCGGACCTTGGGGCCGCACAAATCGCCCATGGCCGTCAACGGCATGTCCAGTTCCGCCTCCACCCGGCGGATCATCTCCATGGCCGGAACAAAGAACTTGGCGTCGGCATGGGAAAAATTCAAACGAAATATCCGCACCCCATACTGCACCATGGCCTTCATCACCTCATAATCCAATGAGGCCGGGCCCAGGGTGGCGATGATCTTGCAATGCATGACGCTCTCCTTCTTTATTTTGATTGGTATTGGTAAGGGTTGTCTTAAGAGATTGTGAGAAAAACCTGGCGAGTGATTGTCGAGAAAAAATATCAGGATGACGGGCGCCTTCGTCTTCATAGGCACTTAAAAACCGTCGTTCAGGAGTGGATTGGGAACGTATCGAACATCAATCCGGAATGCGTCTTCTTGCAGGAGATCCGCTCAGCATCCCCGCCACGCTGATGTCTTCATCCACGTCAGGCCAATGAATGCCTTGCCCGTCCCCGATCAACCGATAATTCTGACGCTGTTCTGGCGTTGCACCCGACAGACGCCAGGACCAGGCCAGGGGAACGCAGACCGTTCGGCCATCCGCCAAAAAAACAGAAATTTCATCTTCGGTCACATGCACATTGAGAAGCCTTGGCTCATGTTCACGAATCGCAATGGTCATGCCACGCCTCCTTGATGATCTCATATTCAGAGCGGATAATTTTCATGATGGAGTTCAAATCTTTTGGCGTAAAACCATGGTTTGTAGATAATGCAAGAGGAGCCAACCAAAATTTGCATGTGGCGTTGTCTCTCTGGACATGAACATGCATTGGTTCATTGCAGTCAAAGCTGTAAAAGAAAACCGGTATGGGCTTGTTATCTTTTTGATTGTCGGCATATTGGCTTAGCGGAGCCACGCGGGTTGAGCATTTCTCTCCGAGATCACAGTCTAAGTCCAGCTTCCTGTCAATGCCCGCCACCAGGATGCGGCGAGGATGGCCAGGGTGAGGAGGAGCAGGTGGTTTTGGCGGGTTTCGCTGAGGTGACGCGGACCAAGGAGCGTGTATCCGATGCCCAGGCAGAAACCGGCCAGACACCCCATGAGGTGCGCGCCGATATCGGTCTGCACGTCGCTGCCGAGCATTGCCAGCAGGCCCAGGGCCGCGCCCAGGGGGAGAATCCAGGACCTCGGCCGGTTGTCGTCCGAGCCTTCGGCGGGAAAGACACGAACGCCTCCGAGCAGGCCCACGGCACCGAAAACCGCCGTGGATGCGCCGATGGACAAGAAGCCGCTCTGGTGCAGCCAGGCATTTACCAGGTTGCCGCCGGCCCCGGCCAGCAGGATCAGCAGCCAAGCCGCTCCCACTCCGACCCGTCGGCAGAGAAACGTGCCGAACACGGCAATGCCGAGCATGTTTCCGGCCAGGTGGCGGGAATCGGCATGCAGGGTCAGCGCGGTGATCGTGCGCCAGTATTCACCTTCAAGAATGCGCGCGGCATGGGCGCCGGCTTCCAGGATGATGTTCTGGTGCGCTCCGTCTCGGCTGGTGGCCATGTGGAAGGCCAGCAGAAGCAGGGCCGCGGCCAGGCCGGTCATGGTGGGCGGAGCCGGCTGAACAGGAAGAGTGGGAATGGAGAAGGAACCCGTTGCGTCGGGATTTTCCCGGAGGTACTGCTCGATCTGGATCTCTGCCTGGGCTGCGTCGTCCTCCGCGACCTCCAGGGACCAGCCCCAGCCGGACCGGCGAAAACGGTAGTCAATGTCGGCCGAGGAGAGGACCAGGGCAAACTGGTCCGCCTGGTCGGACGTCAGGTTTTCAAGGATGACGCGGGTTTCATCCCGGGGGCCGAAATCATTCACGCACGCATGTCCAGTACCGTTCCGGTCAGTTCATCCCATGTGCGGACCATGGCCACGTTGGCCTGGAAGGCCCGCTCATCGCGGATGGAGTTGACCATTTCGGCAACCAGTTCAGTGTTGCTGCCTTCGGCCAATCCCCAGACCGTGGCGTGATGCCCGTCTTCGTCGGTGGCACCCTCCAGGGCCGGAACCAGGGGGCCGGGCGTCGGGTCCTGATCAATGGCCTGGGGACGCACGCCCAAGCCTTCCGGTCCGGTCTCCAAGGACAGGCGGGAGGCCTTGAAATCCGGCGTGTTCATATTCGCGACATTGTTCGCCCCGACCTGCCGGGACAAGCCGATGGCGTGCAAGGCCTGGATGTTGGGGGAAATATTCATGATCGGTTCCTTGCTACGATTCCAGTTTGCTTTCAGAAAGATACAATGGGATTCAACGTGGCATTGATATCAGGATCGCAATCGCAATCGAAATCGCATTCGCAATCGGTCTCGTATAGTTTCATTATCTATTTGTTTTTTCGATTTCGATTTCGATTTCGATTGCGATTGCGATTGCGATTGCGATTTCGATTGGGATTTCGACTATGAGCATGCGCTTGCTGTAAATTGAACACAAATAGAATGAGATATTTTCAGGCCTTCATTCCGGTTAGTGAGCGTTCGATGCAGGCGTAGGCGCTGTGGTTGTGGATGGATTCCTGGCTTTCCACCTCGACCCGGTACCAGAGAAGCTGCGTCAGCTTTTCCAATTCATGGGAGACGTTGCGCACCACATCCTCCACGAAACAGGGCCGCTTAAAGGCGTTGTCGATGACCAGCTTCTCGTCCTCGCGCTTGAGCAGGGCATACACCGGCGAGGAGGCGGATTCCTGGGCCAGTTCGATCAAGTCTTCCAGCCAGATCAGCCCCTTGTTCCTGGTTTGCACGCGGACCACGGCCCGTTGGCTGTGCGCGGCCTGGTCGCAGATGGCCAGGGAGCAGGGGCAGACGGTCATCACCGGCACTTCCACCTCCAGGCTGAAAAGCAGCCGACTGCCCTGGAACTCCCCGGCGACGCGGCAGTGATAGTCCATTCTGGCCTTGCTGCCGCTGGCCGGAGCCGCCCGTTCCAGAAAAAAAGGAAAACTGAAGCTGATCCAGGCCCGTTGGGCGTCGAGACGGGCCTGGACGTCATTCAAGAGATGCTTCAAGCTGGGATAATCCAGAATGCCGGACCAATCCTGAAGGGCTTCCACGAATCGACTCATGTGCGTGCCCTTGAAACAGGCCGGCAGATCCACCCCCATCTCCACCTGGGCTACGGTGTGCTGCCGGCCCTGGGCCCGGTCCAGAACCATCAAGGGAAAATGAACATGCTTGATGCCGACCCTGTCGATATCCACCGGAACCGAAGCCGGGTCGTTCTGGACGTCGAGCATCCCGCTATTCAAGATTCTTTCCGGTGGTGGTCAGGTTCAGGGTGCCGTGCTTGACGCCCTTGGTGGAGGTCATTTTCGCGCCCAGTTCCCGGAGTTTTTCGCCGGTGCCGCGCAGCACCAGGATTTCCATGCAGTTGCTGTGATCCAGGTGGACGTGCATGGATGCCACGATAATATCCAGATAATCGTGTTGCTGTTCCGTGAGCTTCTGGGCCAGATCGCTGTGATGATGATCATAGACGATGGTCAGGGTGCCGGCCGTTTCCCCTCCGAGATCTTCCCATTCCTTCTGGATCAGCATGTTTCTGATCAGGTCCCGGATAGCCTCCGAGCGAGTTTGATAGGAGCGCTCGTCACAAAGAACGTCAAATTTTTCCAGCAGATCCGAATCCAGGGATACGCCGAAACGAATTGTTTTACCCATATTTCACCTCAAAGATTTATTTGTGCTTCCCAAATGTTGATGTTGACGACGTACCCTTCCGTGGGCACGGCTTTTTGCGCCGCGCGACGTACATTCCAACCTGATTCCCGCAACATGTTCCACGCGCCGGAAGAGACGCTGCGTTCGGGCTCAGCCAGCCAGATGCGTCCCCCCGGGGCCAGAACATGCTCGAACATGCCGATCAGGGGTTCGGCGAATCGTCTTTCGTAGAAAATGTCCCCGCCCCAGATAAAGTCAAAGCCATGCTTTCGGAAGCCGGGAAAGCGCCAGTCCATCTGGACCCAGAGCGGATCGGGAACCTGGTTCTCGCGAGCGTTCACTTTTGCATAATATAATGCTTCCAACGCATAATCCAAGCCCACCACCCTCGCGCCGACGGAAGAAGCGGTGCAGGCGCTCAACCCCAGGCCGCATCCCACGTCCAGGCAGGTCCTGCCCTGGATCAACGGGGCATTGGCGGCCAGCCATTCGACCAGCAGCAGGCTGGAGGGCCACAGCTCGACCCAGTAGGGGATACGTTCATCAGGACCGAAATCCGACTCGCCCATCTGTTGCCATAATTCTTCAAGATCGGCCGGGCGATAGATGCTCCAAATCCGGTCCGGGGCATCGATGGCCAAACATTGCGCCGAGGCGAGCAGGGCGGCATGTTCTCCGGATGCGATACGGCCCGTCCAGGGGCTCAAGGGTATATTCCCAGGTTCTTGATCATGTCCTGAAGTTGTCCTTGCCGATTTTTTCCAAATCCTGCATTGTGCACGGGCTTGAGAGATCCAGCACTCCGGTCCGATGCGGTTTTGATTGTTCTAATTCATTGATATATATCTTCCGGGACTGTTTCTGGCAATGCTCGGCGCGCGGTCCTCGCGCCCGGAAGCCCTTCGGGCGGCCTTCCGGAATGCATGAACCGGTCCCAGAGCGTCTGCTGTTTCGCATAACCACCACTTCCCTCCGTCTTTATGTCAGATTTTGTTCATCTTCACTGCCATACCGAGTACAGCCTGCTGGACGGGGCCATCCGGATCAAGGAGCTGTGCGCCCGGGCCAAGGATTTTGGTCTCGGCGCCGCGGCCATCACGGACCACGGCAATCTGTACGGGGCCATCCACTTCTACAAGACGGCGAAATCCTTCGGCCTGAAGCCGATCATCGGCTGCGAGGTCTATGTGGCCCGGGCCAGCCGGCTCGACCGGGACGCCCGTTCGGCTTCCCAGGCCGGATATCACCTTGTTCTGCTGGCCCAGAACGAAACCGGCTACCGGAACCTGATCCGGCTTGTCTCGCAGGGGCACTTGGAGGGGTTCCACTACAAGCCTCGCGTGGACAGGGAACTTCTGGCCGAGTGTTCGGAAGGCCTGATCGCTCTTTCGGCCTGTCTCAAGGGTGAAGTCCCGTACAGGCTGATGCGGGAAGGCTTTGACGTGGGCCTGGAAACGGCCCGGTTCTACGCCGATCTCTTTCCGGGCCGATTTTATCTGGAAATGCAGGCCAACGGCCTGGCCGATCAGCTCGCTCTCAATGAGCGGTTGCGGGAACTGGCCGAGGCGACCAGGCTGCCCCTGGTGGCGACAAACGACTGCCATTATCTCAGCGCCGACGACGTCAACGCCCACGACATTCTGCTCTGCATCCAGACCAACGCCTGTGAGACGGACGAGAAGCGGATGCGCTTCGATACCCGGGAACTCTACTACCGCAGCCCCGAGGAAATGGAGGCGGCCTTCGCGGACTGTCCCCAGGCACTGGCGGCCACGGCGGAAATCGCCGCGGCCTGCAACCTGGAGCTGACCTTCAACAAGCCCCATTTTCCGGCCTACAGCCTGCCTCCGGGGATGACCCTGGAAGAGGAGCTGCGCCGGGCGGCCCACACGGGGCTGGAGGAGCGGCTGGCGAAGATCAAACCCGGCGCGTCGCGGCAGGTCTACGATGAGCGTCTGGCCCTGGAGCTGGACGTGATCTGCTCCAAGGGCTTTGCCGGCTACTTCCTGATCGTCCAGGACTTCATCAACTGGGCCAAGTCCCGGAACATCCCGGTGGGGCCGGGCCGCGGTTCCGCCGCGGGCAGCCTGGTGGCCTACGCCCTGCGGATCACGGACCTCGATCCCATTCCCTACAACCTGCTCTTCGAACGATTCCTGAATGCCGAACGGGTCAGTCTGCCGGACATCGACGTAGATTTCTGCTTTACCCGGCGCGAGGAAGTGCTGCGGTACGTATCGGAGAAGTACGGTCAGAGCAATGTGGCCCAGATCATCACTTTTGGCCGGATGAAGGCCCGGGCCGCGGTGCGCGACGTGGGGCGGGCCCTGGGGTTGAAGCCGTCCGAGACGGACAAGATCGCCAAAATGGTCCCCGGCGCCCTGGGCATGACTATTGCCAAGGCCCTGGAACAGGAGCCGGACCTGCGCAAGCTGGCCGAAGAGGATCCCACGGTGGGCCGGTTGATCGACACCTCTCTGCGCCTGGAAGGTCTGGCCCGGCACGCCTCCACCCACGCCGCCGGCGTGGTGCTCTCGGACCGACCCATGGTGGAGCATGTGCCGTTGTGCCTGGGCAAGAAGAAGGAAACGGTCACCCAGTGGGACATGAAGTGCGTGGAGAGCGTCGGCCTGATCAAGTTCGACTTCCTGGGCCTGAAAACCCTGACCGTGATCCAGGACGCCGTGGACTTGGTCCGTGAAGGAGGCAAGCCCGCGCCGGATATGGCCCACCTGCCTCTGGACGATCAGCAAACCTTCGACCTGCTCTGCGAGGGCCGCACCGAAGGCGTGTTCCAGCTGGAAAGTTCGGGCATGCGCAGGGTGCTCACGGACCTGAAGCCTTCCTGCTTCGAGGACGTCATCGCGCTGCTGGCCCTGTACCGGCCGGGACCGCTGGAAAGCGGGATGGTGGCCACCTTCATCCGCTGCAAGCACGGCCAGACCCCGGTGGAATACCTGCTGCCCGAGCTGGAGACGATCCTCAAGGAAACCTACGGCGTGATCCTCTATCAGGAGCAGGTGATGAAGATCGCCTCGGACCTGGCCGCCTATTCCCTGGGCGAGGCGGACATTCTGCGCCGGGCCATGGGCAAGAAGGATCCCCAGGTCATGGCCCAGCAGCGCTCCCGGTTCATGCAGGGGGTCAAGACCAACAAGCTGCCGGAAGCCAAGGCCGCCCAGATTTTCGACCTGATGGAGAAGTTCGCCGGATACGGGTTCAACAAGTCCCACAGCGCGGCCTACGCCCTGATCTCCTACCAGACCGCCTATCTCAAGGCCCATTTCCCCGTGGAATTCATGGCCGCGTTGATCAGCTCGGAAGTGGACAACGCGGACAAGATTTTGCGGTACCTGAACGACTGCGGGGATATGGACATTTCCATCCTGCCCCCGGACGTCAATCACAGCCAGGCCCGGTTCAGCGTGCAGGAGGACAAGATCCGCTTCGGCCTGTCCGGGGTGAAGAACGTGGGCGAAGAGGCCATCCGGGAGGTCATCCAGGGCAGAATCCAGGGGCCCTACCGGAGCGTGTCCGACCTGTGTCAGCGGGTGAATACCCGCAAGGTGACCAAGCGCGTCCTTGAATACCTGATCAAGAGCGGAGCCTTCGACTCGATCCATCCCAGCCGGGGCCGGCTGCTGGCCGGTCTGGACACGGCCATGGCCGCGGCCCAGAAGAAGGCCAAGGAGAAGAAACGGTCCCAGATGTCCCTCTTTGCCTGCATGTCCGGCGGCGAGAACGGATCCGGCATGGTGCCGGATTGCGGGCTGGATCTGGGTCCGGATGATCCGGGGCTGGAATGGACTGATGAGGAAAAATCACGGTACGAAAAGGAAGCCCTGGGCTTTTTCCTGACCAGCAATCCGTTGCGTCCTTTTCGGGAAGAGGCGGTGCGGCTTGGTCTGCGGACCATCGTGGACTGCCAGGATCTGCCCAAGAAGAGCGAGATTCGCCTGGCGGTGCTGGTTACCGGGGTCAAGGAATTCATGACCCGCAGAGGGGACAAGATGGCCTTCTGCCAGATCGAGGACCTGACCGGCATGGCCGAGGCCACGGCCTTCGGCGACGTGTACGCGCCGGCCAAGGAGTTGTTTCACGGCGACCGGCCGCTGCTGATGGAAGCCCGAATCAGCGACTATGAAGGCCGGATGGACAACGGCTCTGAAAACACCGTTCAGCAGCTCAAGCTGGAGGTGGTGCAGGTCAGCCCGCTGAGCGAGGCCTGCGCCCGCAGCGACCAGCCGGTGCATCTGCGGATCGAGCGGGACGATCTGAGCCGGGAGGATGTCTCGGCGTTGAAAAGCCTGTTCCAGAAACATCCGGGACAGACTCCGGTGCGCGTTGTCCTGGATTTGCCTGAATGCCGGTGCACATTGCAACTTGGTCCCCAACACCAGGTCCTGCCTTGCCCGCAGTTTTGGAAGGACGTTGCCGCCTGGCACGGCGAGGGGCAATCAACAGCAGGGGGAGAAGCATGATGCGGATGCGCACGGAGGAGGGACGTCATGGGTGAAGGTCTCTGGCGGCTGACGGTTGCCGATCATTTCAGTTCCGCCCACCAGTTGCGGCATTATCAGGGAAAATGCGAATGCCTGCACGGTCACAATTTCGCGGTCCAGGTTCAGGTTCAGGGCCGGCGCCTGCACCCGGAACTGGGCATTGTCATGGATTTCAAGGAACTCAAGGCCCTGCTTAAAACCGTGCTGGCCGAACTGGACCATTGCAATCTGAACGAAATGGCGGAATTCAGCCGGATCAATCCGTCCTC
This sequence comes from Desulfonatronum thiosulfatophilum, assembly GCF_900104215.1. Taxonomy (NCBI): domain Bacteria; kingdom Pseudomonadati; phylum Thermodesulfobacteriota; class Desulfovibrionia; order Desulfovibrionales; family Desulfonatronaceae; genus Desulfonatronum; species Desulfonatronum thiosulfatophilum. The sequence continues at coordinate 93,476 of NZ_FMXO01000007.1, forward strand.
GGAAAATATCGCCCGACACATTTATCAGCGTCTCCAGACGATGCTTCCCGGGCCTGAGGTGATCATGCACAGCGTTTCCGTTGCCGAAGGGCCCAATTCCGTGGCCATCTACATGGAGGACTGACGTGCGGTTTGTGCTGCAGCGGGTGAAATTCGCACGGGTGGAAGTCCAAGGCCGGGCGGTGGCCGCCATTGATCAGGGAATCCTGGTTCTGGTGGGTTTCGGGCAGGAGGACGAGGACATGCCCGCAGCCGGGATCGTGCTTTCCCGGATGGCCCGCAAACTCGTACAGGTCCGCATCTTTCCCAACGAGTCGGACAGGCTGGACCTGAGCGTGGCGGATGTGGGCGGGCAGGTTTTGGCCGTTTCGCAGTTCACCCTGCATGCGGACTGCCGCAAAGGACGCCGGCCCTCCCTGCACGATGCCGCCGAACCGCAACGCGCCGCCCGGCTTTTCGACGCCTTTGCCGCGGAACTGGAACACCTGATTCCTGGTCGGGTGCAAACCGGATCCTTCGGCGAGGAGATGGACGTCATCCTTCACAACTGGGGTCCGCTGACTTTGATCTGGGATTCGCAAACACTGTGATTATTCTTCCAAGGACCTCCATGCCTGCCGGCCATGCCGATGCAACCCCGATCAGCGTCATGGTCGTGGACGATTCCATGACCTTCCGCAACTATCTTGAGGAGATCCTTCGTGATCACTACCAGATTCGGGCCTGTCGCGACGGGATGGAGGCAGTGGAGGCGTATCGGGAGGCGCGTCCGGAAATCTGTCTGCTGGACATGAACATGCCCCGCATGGACGGCCTGGAGGTGATCCGGCATGTGCGCCGGGTCCTCGGCGACCAGGATCTGTTCATCCTGGTCCTGACATCCGACGACACATCGGAGCAGAAGTCCGAGGCACTGCATCTCGGCGCCAACGACTACCTGGTGAAGCCTTTTGATGCGCTGGAACTCCTGGCCCGGGTCCGTGTGGCGGAGCGTCAGGTCAGGCTGACGCGCAGCCTGCGCGAGGCCAATACGGCCATGTCCCGGGAAATCGAGGAAATAGCCAGGCTGCAACGGCGTTTGCTTCCCGCTTCCAGCCCACGTCATCCGGGAATCAAGATCCAGAGCCTGTACCTGCCGTCGGACCAGGCCAGCGGGGATTACTTCGACTACTTTTTCCTGCCCGATGGGAATTTTCGCGTGGTCATGGCCGATGTCAGCGGCCACGGTGCCAAGGCGGCGTTCATCATGTCCATGGTTCGGACCATGATCCGCTTTTCCGGCAACTTCGAGAGCCTGGGCGGACTGTTTGAACTGATCAACGAACAGTTGCGGTTGTATGTCGGCGAGGAGGGGGATTTCGTGACCTTGTTTGTCGCCGATATCCGCGCGGACTTTTCTTCCATGGTCTACGTCAATGCCGGCCATGCACCGGGAATGCTGCTCCGCCGCGGGGATTCCCCGCTGATGCTGCGCCCGGCCATGCCGGCATTGGGAGTCATGCCGTGCCGTGCCCAAACCGCGGATGTTCCTCTTGAAGCCGGGAGCGTTCTTTTTCTCTTTACCGATGGTTGTTACGAGTGGGAAGTCGCGCCGGGCGAAGTTCTGGGCCTGGAACGGTTCTGGGACCGGGCGGCTTCTTTCGTGGGACGTTCGGACCACGTGCTGGATGACATCTTCCGGGATCTTGGCTGTGCGGGCACGCCGGACATCCGCGACGACGTCAGCGTGCTCAGGGTTCAACTGGGATTAATCAAGTCCTGAACTCATATGAGGTAAAAATATGGCTGAGTTGCGGTATGAGTCGTTTGGCATATGGAGCAAGTTGGTGTTTTCCGGGAAGATCACCTACGAAATTACCCAGAAAATGAAGGGAGAGGTCGAAGCCCAGCTTCTGGAAATGGGCGAGGGGACTATACTGGTCTGCGACCTGAGTCAGGTCACCTTTCTGGACAGTTCGGGCATCGGTTGTCTTGTTTTCCTGAACAACAAGATGCACCAGAAAGGCGGCAGCTGCTGCCTTTATCATCCAAGCGACGTGGTCTTGAAAACACTGGACCTGGTGCAGTTGACCACCTTTTTTGATGTTGTCGTCAATGAATGCGACCTGATCACCAGAACTTCGGGGTAATCATCAATCACCCACCATGAGTTATTTCCTGAAGCATCATTTTGATCCGGATTTCGATCACCTGGACATCAAGACCAAAGCGCTGGGCAATGAACCGGTGGATCACTTGAACCGCGACTATGTGCACAATGTCGTGGATGGACAGGTTCTGGCCGAACTGGTGGATATACCGGAACATGAGGAAGGCAAGTACGACCCCAGATTCATTCTGGAGCAGCCGGTGTTTCCCATGGGGGAGAACACCCGGATCGATCCGCGGAACGTCAGCCTGCTTTTGTCCACGGCCAACGGGTACGTCTACTACGATCCGAACGGCAAGATCGCGGTCAAGACCCTGCTCAACGTCCGCCGGGATGTCGATTATGCCACCGGAAACATCACCTTTATCGGGGATGTCGTCATTCATGGTTCTGTTCGGTCCGGGTTCAAGGTCAAGGCCAGGAACATTCTGGTCAAAGGACCCGTGGAGGGCGCCGTGCTGGAGGCCTCCCAATCCATCCACGTGGAGGCCGGCGTTAAGGGCGACAACAGGGCGGTTCTCAGGGCCAAGGGCAGCATCAAGGTCAAGTTTTGCGAAAACGCCATGATCAGCGCAGGCAAGAATCTCCTGGTGGAGGGCTCCTGCCTGCACTGCAAGGTTTTTGTCGGCAACGCCCTGGCGGTGCGAAGCAAGTTGATCGGCGGCGAAACATCCTGCCGGCGGATGGTGCATGTCCGCGCGCAACTGGGTGGCGGACTGAGCACCATTACCGCGATCAATCTGGGATATGACCCTTTCCTGATGCAGAAGCTTTCGGAGTTGGAAACCACCATTGATTCCTTGAAGCTTCGCAAGGACGCTCTGGATGTTCAGACCATCGAGACCAATCACGACGTCCAACTGCGGCAGGACCTTGAGCACCGGCTGTCCGTGCTGGAAAAGCAGCGCATTCTCTGGACCGAGCAGATTACTGCGAACGATCTGTCCTCCTGCGCCGTGATCGTGCCCGGAGAGATCCGCCCGGAGGTGGAAGTGAGCATCGGGCAAGCCTATCAGGCCATCTCCGATTATGTGTATAACGTTCGGATCATACTGCAAAATGATCAAATTCATCTGGCAACTCCGGCGGAATAAAGGATTCTGGCAATCATGGACATCGGCACCTTACTGGGCTTGATCAGCGGCATTCTCTTTGTTTTCATCGCCATCATGCTGGGCGGAGATTTCATCGGTTTTCTCAATGCCCCCTCCGCTTTGATAGTCATCGGCGGCACTGTTTCCGTAACCTTCATCATGTTTCCCATGGGCGTGGTTCTGGGCTCGTTCAAGGTCGCCCTCAAGGCCTTTTTTTCCAAGAGCCCCAACCCCCAGCTCGTCATCAACGAGGTGGTCGCCCTGGCCAATCAGGCTCGCAAGGAGAGCCTTGTATCCCTGGAACGGGCTACGGTTTCGGACAAGTTTCTGCGCAAGGGAATCCTGCTGATAGCCGACGGCTCGGAAGAGCGTCTCGTGCGCAATATTCTGGAGACCGAACTGAATTTCACCCAGCTTCGCCACCGTCAGGGCCAGGGAGTGTTCAAGGGCATGGGAACCATGGCCCCGGCATTCGGCATGATCGGCACGTTGATCGGCCTGGTGAACATGCTCCAGGTGCTGGACGATCCCACGGCTATCGGTCCCGGCATGGCCCTGGCCTTGCTGACCACCCTCTACGGCGCCTTGATGGCCAATCTGGCGTTCATTCCCATTGCCAAGAAACTGGAGGAGCGCTCCCAGGAAGAATTGTCCAAGATGGAAATGACCATGGAAGGCGTGATGTCCATTTTGCGCGGGGAAAACCCCAGGCTGATCCAGGAAAAGCTGGAATCGTTCATGCCGCCCTCGATGCGCCAATAACCGCATTCACTGCTCACGTATGCCCATGAAGTTCAGGAACACTCCTCCTCCGGAAGAAGAAGGCGCTCCGACATGGATGGTCACCTTTGCGGACCTGATGTCCCTGCTGTTGACCTTTTTCATCCTGGTGCTCTCCTTCGCGAACATGGATATTGTTCGATTCCGGGATATGCTCGGCTCCATCCAGACGGCTTTCGGCGTGCAGGTGCAGCGTCGGGAGGCGGATTACGTGGCCTTTTCCCCCTCCCAGTTCGAGCGCAAGGATATGGAACTGAGCAAGGAGAACGAGGAGATCCTGAGCATGGTCGTCCAGTTGCGCACCATCATGGAGAATGATGAAACGCTGCAGAAAAGCACCGGCGTGGAGGCCGACGACAACGGCATGGTTCTGCGGGTGGACAGCGCGTCCATGTTCGACAGAGGATCGGCCACGCTCAGACCGGAAGCCGAATCGGCCCTGGATGCCGTTATCAGTATTCTGCGGAACTACAACATGAACCTGGTCATCCGCGGCCATACTGACGACGTGCCCGTAAATTCGGCCCAGTTTCCCTCCAACTGGGAACTTTCCGCGGCTCGGGCCACGGCCGCTTTGCGCTACATCATGGAGTACGGCGGCTTTTCCCCCACCCGGATGCGGGCCGTGGGCTACGCGGACAGCCGGCCGCTGGTTCCCAACACCTCGGAAGAAAACCGGCGGAAAAACCGGAGAGTGGAATTCTACTATCACTCGCCCGACGCCCAGACCTGGTGAGGCAGCACATGGCCGATGCCCTAAATCCCCTTTCGCCTGGCCCAACTTCGCCCCAGCAGACAAAAGGCCGTGTCGCCTACAGGGCCATGGCGCTTGGTCCGGCTCAGGATTCCGAGTTCGGCGCGGAGACCGGCCCGGAAGATGTGCGCATCATCCTGGAATCGGGCCGCCAATGGCATCTCTGGGGACGCAAGGGCCGGGAACGTGAGCAATCGTTGGCGTCGGAAGCGGACGCGCAGACGCTGCCCGTGCTGCTGGGCAGCGGTCTGGGCGTGGCGGTGCGTCAACTTCTCGCCATCACCCGCGGTCCCATTGCCGTCGTGGATAAAGAGCTCGAGATCCAGAAGGTTACCGGTTGCCGGGATTCGGCCGCAAACCCGCGCGTTCTCTGGGTGGACGGCGACACGCCCCAGGAGGCCCTGGATGCGTTGACCCGGTGGCAGATGGACAACGGCGGTCTGCCGCTTCGGCCGCTGATCATGCCCCTCTACGCCCGTCTGGACCCGGAATACTACAAGGTCATCCAGGCCCACCTGGAAGCCAGCGCCCGCTTCGACATCTGGGCGCGCACCAGCTATCCCAAATGCCGGCAATGGCCTCCCCGGGTGCTTCTGCTGACCAGCCAGTATTTCCTGCTGGGCGAGGTGGTCAGTGCATTCAAGCGTCTGGACGTCCCCCACAGGCTCCTGGAGTTTACGCCAAGGGAGACGGGGAGGACCGAATTCGTTCAGGAATTGCTCACGGCCATCCTGGAGTTCAAGCCGGACTTCGTGCTGACCATCAATCATCTGGGGGTGGACCGGGAAGGCGTGCTCATGGATCTCCTGGAAAAGTGCCGCCTGCCCTTGGCCTCCTGGTTCGTGGACAATCCCCATCTGGTGCTCTACGTCTACAACAATCTGGCCGGTCCCTGGACGACCATTTTCACCTGGGACGCGGACAACGTGGATTCCTTGCGCGGCCTGGGCTTCGAGCATGTCCATTACCTGCCCCTGGGCACGGACGTGCACCGGTTTCGACCGCCTTCCGCCGCAGTGTCGCCCTGCCCGCGGGAATGGCGGGCCGAGGTGTCCTTTGTGGGCAATTCCATGGCGGCCAAGGTGGCGGCGCGGCTCAAGGTCGGCCGCTTCCCCAGACCCATGCTTTTGGCTTACAGGAAAATCGCATGTTCTTTCGGTGATTCTTCGGCAGACAGCGTCCGGGAGCATTTGCAAACCGATTTTCCAAATATTTTCGAAGCCTTTCAAGCCCTGCCCAGCATCGAGGATCGTCTGGCCTATGAAACCGCGATCACCTGGGAGGCCACGAGAATCTACCGCAACCGCTGTATCCGCCAAATTCTGCCCTTCAACCCGCTGATTGCCGGAGACAGATACTGGAAGCGCGCCCTGCGCGACAGCGTCGGATCCTGGCGCTGGCATCCGGAGCTGAACTACTACGCGGATCTGCCCCGGTTCTATCCATGTTCGGCGATCAACTTCAACTGTACCAGCATGCAGATGAAAGGCGCGGTGAATCAGCGGGTTTTCGACGTGCCGGCGTGCGGCGGGTTCCTGGTTACGGATCAGCGGCGTCAGATGGACCATCTGTTCGAGCCCGGCCGGGAGGTGGTGGCTTATGCTTCCCCGGAAGAGATTCCCGATCTGGTGCGCCATTACCTGCGCCGGCCAGGCGCCCGCGAGCGCGTCAGTCTGGCCGCTCGGAAGCGAATCATGCAAGAACATACCTACGACCACCGGATGACCAGGCTTCTGAAGACAATGGTCGCGGTCTACGGATGATGTCCAAAAAGCCGATCCTCGTTTTGCAGATGCAGCGGATGGGGGATTTGATCCTGTCCTTTCCCCTGTTTTTGTGGCTTCAGCGCGAGTATCCGGGCCACCCTCTGTGGGTGGTGGGCGAGCCGCGCTTCTACAACGAACTGCTGCGGCTCAGCCCCCCGGCTTCGTACTTTCCCTGGACTGACACAGGCGCATTGCGCACGCAGCCATTCTCCCTGTGCATCAATTTGAGCCATGAAGCCAAGGCCGCTGTTCTGGCCGGAGAGGTGCGGGCTGAGCAGCACATCGGGGCGGTGCAGTCCGCGGATGGCGTGCGCCATGTCTACGGCAACTGGCAATTGTATCGAACAGGTCTGGTTCATGCCAACCGGCATAATCGTTACCACTGGGCGGACCTCAACGCGCTGGACTGCATCCCTCTGGCCCGGATCAGGTCCACGCAATGGTCCGAACCGAGATCTTGCCTGGGAGACCGGCGGCGGATCGGCCTCTTCCTCGGCGCCAGTGAATCCTCGAAGCATCCTGACGCCGATTTCTGGGCTGGGCTGGCCCGGGAACTGCTGCACCGGGATTTGCGCCCGATCCTGCTTGGCGGACCGGGCGAGAAGGCGCTGGCCGAGGCAGTCCGCAAAGGTCTTGGCCAGAACGTACTGGACTTGACCAATCGCCTGAGCCTGGTGCAGTTCGCCCAACTCGGACAAGAGCTGGAACTGTTGATCACGCCGGATACCGGACCGATGCATCTGGCCTCCTGGAGCGGGCTGCGGGTGCTGAACCTGTCGCTGGGACCCGTCAACCCCTGGGAAACCGGCCCCTACCAGCCCGGTCACTTCATTTTGCAGGCCAGACAAAGCTGCTCGGGATGCTGGCGATGCACCCGATTTGGAGTTCGGCCCATATGTCACGAGCACTTTCCTCCCCGGCGAGTGGCTCTGCTGGCGCACGCCCTGGTCAATTCCGCGGGGATATCACCGCAAAGGCTGCGTTGGCCGGGGTTGGAACTGTTTGCCTCTTCCAGAACCAGGGCAGGGCTGTACCGTCTGGGCCCTCTCCGGCGTAATCAGGCAACTCCCATGGCCAGGGAGCGACTGGCGGATTTCTGGTCGCTCTTTTGGGGGCAGCTCTTCGGGTTGTGGGGACGGGACAAGACACTGGCTTCCTGGACGGACCTGGTCCGGGCGCACCCGGCTCTGGCCAAAGCCTTCGTGCGGTTTCTGCTTGGTTTTCACCGCAAATTGCGACAGGCTCGGGAATCCTCCTTCTGGAGCCAGGGACCGCCGCTACTGCGACCTTTGTTCAGCCATGCGCACATCGTGCTCCAGAATGGTGGGTTCTCCCGGGACAGTGAGCGTGAAGCGCTGAAGGTAACGGAAGAATTGCTGCGAATTGTATCCGGAGAAGAATAGCATCATGATCAACCTCAAAAATTGGATGAGCAGAGGATGGCTTTGCTCTCTGACGACATCGTTCGTCCTGCTCTCAGTGACGGCGGTGGCGAGCCATGCCGAAGAGCAACGCATCTCCCTGCCCATGACTCTTGAATACAACCTATTGAATGCACTTGTGCTCGATACGTTTCTTGGCGGTGGTGCGCCGGCGGGCGTGAACGAGGCCAGGACGCACAAGACGCTCTTTTACGAGCAGGACGGATGCCAAGCCGTGGTGGTCACCGCACCTCGGTTTCGTGAGCAAGCCGGGGAACTGCTCACGGAGATCCAGGTTCATTTGCGCTATGGCCGGAGCATGGGCAGCTACTGCGTGCTGCCGGTGACCTTCAATGGAACCCTTGTCCTGAAGCAGATTCCGGTGGTTCGATCCGAAGACTGGAGCCTGCGTTTCATTCCTACAGGATCTGAAATTCAGAATCTGGACGGGCAACCTGCCCGCCTGGCATCGCTGGCCTGGGGACTGATCGAGAACCATGTCCTCCAGTCCATGACGGACATATCCATCAATCTCGCCATACCCAAAGACGAGCTGCAGACTTTTTTGACTCTGGTGCTTCCCGACGACCATCCCCAGGAAATTCTGGAGATGCTGCAAGGAATGCAACCCGGAGAGGTTCAGGTTCTGGCCCACGGTTTGAAACTGGAAAATACCATGGCAGCGTTCGATGCGCTGTACCGGCCGGAACCGGAGCCTCATGGATCGTTTTTCTCAGTGGAGGAACTGGAGGCATTCATTGCCGAATGGGAAGCATGGGATGCGTTTCTGGTGCACATGATCACCGTTATGGCAGGGCAGCCGCTGAGCGAGGAAGAGCAATGGCTGCTTCTGGACATGTTGCTGCGAATGCGCCACGAGTTCTCGGCCCGGCTTGATGACCCCGTGATGCATGATGATCTGGTCCGCTCGCAGTTCGTCGAGGTCTGGACAACTCTTGGTCCGCTTTTCCGCGGCCATTTGATGAATGCAAAATCGGAGTCCTTGCTGGGTTATTTCGCGTTTTTTTCCGCCTCGGATGCATTGTTGGCCTTGAATGGCCTCGGTTCCGCCCTGGACCTGGTGATCAGCCGGGACGGGCTGCTGCGTCTGGCAAGGCTGCTGGACGAGGGAGCGGAAGATCTGCCGGGTTACGGGCCGGAAATGATTCCGGAGCTGCAACGTCTTCTCGGTCTGGAGAGGCAGGACTCGTCGGCGCGGACCTCCCCGCGGTCGTGGATCATCCAGACTTTGGAATTGGCGGCGGGATTCTTTTCCACATCCTCGGCGAGAGCTGAATCACCACCCGCGGAACTCCGGGACAACCTCGAGCATTGGCTTTTTCGCGGCAAGGACCTGGAAGGGTATATGGCCAGGGTAACCAGGGTGCTCAACAAAAAGGCGAACTCCGTTATTGCCGAATCCAAAGCTCCTTTCGCGCATCAAGATTACTTTCAGGACCTTGTTCTGGCCACGGCTTGGCTGGAAAGCTGCTTCCGGCAATTCAGACTCTCGGGGGGGGAGATCATGTATCTGAGATCCTCCAACAATACTTCCGTGGGCATCATGCAGATCAATGAACGGGTCTGGCGCGGCCTGTACGACCAGACGCGGCTCAGGTGGGATCCGGCCTACAACTCCAGAGTGGGAGCTGAGATCCTGGATCTTTACTACACCAAGTACGCCCAACCCAGGATGAGCAGGGAGGCTGGGAAGGACTGGGATCCGGACCTGCAGGCCGCGATGCTCTACGCAATGTATAACGGCGGCCCGAGCCAGCTGGAACGCTTCTTGACCCGGAAAAGCGAGAACAGTCTGCACCGCAGTGATCGACTGTTTCGAGAAAAATGGGATTGGGTGCGACAAGGCGAGTTGGACAAGATCAGTATTTGTCTAATCGGACGCTGAAACCTCATCCAGGACATGATCGACAAGAATTCAGCAATACCTTCGCTTCTGGAGCGCCTGGCAAAGCTCCCCGTCGGGCACTGTCTGGAGATCAGGACCTACAAGCGTAATAGGCGGATACTGTTCCGCAGGGACGGCGAGGAGGACTGGAGCGCGTTTCAGGACGGATTTGAAAAAGGCGTTCACGAGAAAGTGGTCACGGAAAAATTGCGGAAACTCTTGCAGTCATTGATCCGCAAGGAATTTCCCCGCAGCACGAAAATCCGCGTCTATGCCCTTGGCCCGTGCAGTCTGGAGGGAGAATCAAAGCTGTCCCGAAAGGTGCTGTGATTCATGAAGTGAAGCGGCAGACGGCCTGACGGACGTCTGCGCGGTAGGCCGTTATGAACCTATGTTGAAATTGGTGAGAACTCCCCGCCGCTTTCCTTGATTTCAGCGAGCACGGCCTGGCAGATGTCCGCCAGCCTGGCCTGGACCGGAGGAGTGAGTTCCGTGCCCCAAGGGTCGAATTCCTTGGGTTCCATGCCGATCACTACGGTTTCGGGGCATTTGCCCAGCACCTTGCAGGTTGCCAGGGTTTCCAGCAGGTCCGTCTGATGCATGGAATTTTTGAAGGCTACGCTCTTGCCCATCTCTACGCCGACCAGACGGTACATGGTCCCCGGATCGCCTCCGTTGACAACGGCGTCCACGACGATCAGGCGGTCACACAGCATGATCGGATCCATCAGCGCCATGCCCAACGTGCCGCCGTCCATAAGTTGCACGTTCGGAGAGAAAGCGTACTCCGCCTGAAGTTTTTCCACGGTTCTCACGCCGATGCCTTCGTCCTTGAGCAGGATGTTGCCCACGCCCAAAACCAGAATCTTTTTGTTATTGTCCGTCATGTTGGCCTTGTAAGGTAAAGAGTAACTACACACTCAATGTCCGGCTTGCCATGTTTTTAACCAGCCTCGCAACTCTTGGCCGGCTTCGTAACAGCGAAGTGTTGCGTGAATTAATAGTATCTGGTGGCGCAGGAGCACGGCAAAGGTTCGCCGAACGAAGTCCTGGCACAAAGTCAGACTTGCGAGACTGCAAATCAAAGCAAATCGGGCCGTTCCCTCTCTGTCCCAAGGGTGTTGCTGAACAGATCCAATAAAGAAAGCGAAGGACTTCGAAAAGATCTCTTCGCTTTCGGTTGACAGATCGCGGGTGATATTCAACGCGCCCGCGATCTGTCAATAGCTGTCGATAGGGGTTACAGGACCTTGAACTCGTGGACCTGGTTGGTCTTGGAGTCGATGACGTGCACGCCGCAGGCAATGCACGGGTCGAACGAGTGCACGGTGCGCAGCAGTTCCACGGGTCGCTTGGGATCGGCGATGGGCGTGTTGATCAATGCCTCTTCGACCGGACCCAGCTTGCCCTTGTCGCAACGCGGTCCCAGGTTCCAGGTGGAGGGCACCACCAATTGGAAGTTTTCAATCTTGCCGTCCTTGATCTTGATCCAGTGGCTCAGGGCGCCGCGGGGAACGTCGGCAAAGCCGACGCCTTCGGCTTCCATGGGCATGGGGTGGTCGTTGGCAAGCTTGGTGTTGCCGCTCTTGACGTTCTCAACCAGTTCGTCGAGCCACTTTTCGTTCTGCTGTGCTACGGTCAACGCCCTGATGCCCCGGGCCGCGGTACGGCCGAGGGTGGAATGCAGAGCTTCCGGTCCCACGCCGAGATGGCCGAGCACCATGTCAACGGCGGCAACGGTTTCCGGATGACCTTTGGCATAGGCAACCAGCACCGAAGCCAGCGGTCCGGTTTCCATGGCTTCTCCCATGTATCGCGGAGCTTTCATCCAGGAGTAGCGCTGCGGGTCGTCCAGGCTGGTGTACTTGGGCTCGGTCACGCCCTCATAGGGATGACGGGCTTCGGTACCTTCGTACCAGCTGGCGGACACGTGTTCGTAGATCTCGTTCGGATTCACGTCCTGGATGTTGGCCAGGTCGCGGTTCATGATCACGCCCTGAGGCAGCCAGCGGGCGTTCAGGTCTCTTTCGTTCCAAGGGAACTCACCAAAGGCGATATAGTTGGTGCAACCGCCGATGCCGGCCCAATCCTTGTAGTAGGACGCCACGGCCAAGAGATCCGGAATGTACATCTGCTCGATGAACTCGCGGGTCTCCCTGGTCAGAGTGCGATATTCCTCCAGCTTTTCAGGGCGCAGGGACTCGTAACAGGTCACGCCGCCGCTGATGGTGAACTGGGTGTGGGGAACCTTGCCGCCGAAGACGGCGATTGCCCGGGTGGCCTTGATCTGCAGGCGCAGGGCTTCCAGATAATGGGCCGTGGCGATCAGGTTGACCTCCGGCGGGAGATAGTAGGCCGGATGGCCGCCCAGGAAGTCGGCATTGGTAAAGATGCCCAGCTGTCCCTGGTTGACGAAAGCGGTCAACCTATCCTGTACCGCCTTCAAGTCGCCGGCGGAAGTAGGCCGCGGCGAAATGTTGTTGGCAATTTTTGCGGCCTTGACCGGATCGGCTTTCAGGGCACTGGTTACATCCACCCAGTCCAAAGCATGCAGGACATAGAAGTGGATAAAGTGGTCGGCCATGATCTGGGAAGCCATGACCAGGTTGCGAATGATGCGTGCATTGTCGGGAATGTCGACGCCCACGGCGTCGTCCAGGCATCGGGTGGATGCCAGGGCATGTACGTAGTTTCAGACCCCGCAGGCGCGGGCCGTGAAATGCTGCGCATCTCGAGGGTCGCGCCCCTTCAGGATGGTTTCCAAACCGCGATACAGCTGGGAACTGGAACGGGCATTAACGACCTTGCCGTTGTCCACTTCTACTTCCAAACGTAGATGACCTTCGATCCGCGTCAATGGATCGACAACAATGGGGCCAGAGTAATTGCTCTGGGGCGTCACCGGAACAACCGGTGCGGCTTGAGGCTTACAGCCTGACATATTTCGTTCTCCTTCTCTGGTTTATAGAAAGATGAGGGTACGAAGTCCTAGACCTTCTCATAGAACGGTGACAGCTGGTCCCAGAATTTCGGCTCGCTGCAGCCAATGCATGGATGGCCGGCTTCCACGGGCCAGTTCGTTTCGTTGAACTTAACCTTGGGACAGTTATTGTAGGTGTCCGGACCTTTGCAGCCCACTTCGTAGAGGCACCATCCATTTCGCGCCTCTTCGGAATCAAAGGACATGGCGAATTCATAGTTGTAGAAGTGGTCCAGGCGTTCGCACAGTTCGTGAACGGATTCGCCGAAGAACATTCTCGGACGACTCAGATTATCCAATGCGGGCATGCCCTGGGTCAGCAGGTGAACCACGGTGCCGACAAAGTTGTACGGGTTGGGCGGGCAGCCAGCGACGTTGATGGCCTGCACCGGCAGGTTGAGGTGTTTCATCAGTTCGTTCACGCCCATGGACTCCGTAGGATTGGGGTGAGCCGCCTGGATGCCGCCGAAGTTCGCGCACGCGCCGATGGCAATCACTGCCTGGGCTTTGGGCAGGTACTTCTGGGCCATCTCCAACATAGTATGACCGCCGACCATGCCGTAGATTCCATTGTCCTTGGTGGGAATAGCGCCTTCGACGACGGCGATGAAACCATGGGGCGAGGTGACGGCCTGGTGCAGGGCGTCTTCAGCGGCGTCGCCGGCCGCGGCCATTAATGTTTCATGATAATCCATCGAAATGGTGTCCAGGAGAAGTTCGTCGATGTACGGGTTGACCGTGCGGACAACTGCCATGGAACAACCGGTGCATTCCGCGAAATGGAAGTAAACAACCGAAGGCCTGCGGGGATTCGTGAGGGCCGCCGCCACCTGCTTGGCGAACGAGGCCTCCATGCCCATGACCGCCGCGACAGTGGCGCAAAACTTCATGAAATCGCGCCGATTCACGCCGCGGCTTTCGAGCCGTTCGATAGCCCCTTCCTTAGCCAGACCAACACTAACTTTCATAATCCACCTCCGTCTAGAGGGTTAAACTGAAAGACACACAATCCGTGTTTATACCGCAATGAAAAATCCCAAAATGGGAAAAAAGCATGATTTTAGTCAATTAAGTGATGCAAAGAGTCAATTTCATTTTTCGATGCCGGCACTTTTCTCTGTGAAAAAAAAAACATGCTCATGCGGCGTTCTTCCAAAGTCTAATTAATTATCTAGCCTTGTTGATATTAAGATGTCAACCAGGGGGTGGTTAGTCAAAATAAATCATTAATTTTAAAAATAGCATAATAATTGGTTAATGGTATCACGCATGGTAATTATTTTCTTCGTTGTTAGCTAAAACATGCATCCCGTGGTTCTTTCCCCTGGTGAGCGAAGAAATACAAAAGGACGCTCTTGGGAGCGTCCTCTTGTATTATATGAAGAGCTTATCGAGGGGATTTCGCGTTAGATAATCATCTGGATTATACGTCAACTCGTTGAATCACTTCCCGGCCGATCTTCAGTCCAAACTCACGACATGCGGCCAGATCCTGCTCGGTGGGGACATTCTTGATGCGCAGCGGCTCAGCCACGATCTCCACCTTTGCAGCCTGCAGGAATTCGGAAATTTGCTTGGGAGCTTCGCCGCTCCAGCCGTAGGAGCCGAAAGCCGCTCCGATTTTACCCTGAGGCTTGAGACCCTTCATGTAGGTGAGCATGTCCGCGACCAGCGGCATCATGCCGTTGTTATGGGTGGATGAGCCGGCGATCACGGCCTGGGCTTCCATGATATGCGGCATCACGTCGCTGTGATGGGCGCTTTTCAGCGGCAGAACGCGAACACTGACCCCCTCCTTGAGCAGGCCTTCCGTGATGGCCTGGGACATGCGTTCCGTGCTTTTCCACATGGTGTCGTAGAAAATGACGGCCTTGCGCTGGGGCTTCTGGGCGCTCCACTCGCCGTATTTGGCGAGAATCTCTGGAATGTGGCGGCGCCAGATCAGGCCGTGATCCGGGGCGATCATGTCGATGTCCCAGCCGACTTCACCGACCTTGGCCAATACTTTCTGGACCAGGGGCGAAAACGGCAGGATGATGTTCGCAAAATAATTGGCCGCGAGACTGAAGAGCATGCTCTGGTCCACTTCGTCGTCGAAGCGTTCACTCGTGGCCCAGTTTTGGCCGAAGGCATCGCTGGAGATGAGCAGTTTGTCTTCCGGGATATAGGAAAACATGCTGTCCGGCCAATGGAGCATTTTGGTCTCCAAAAAAGTCACATTACGCTTGCCCAGGTTGATGGTCTGCCCGGTGCTGACCACTTCATAGGGCCAATCTTCGCGGTGGTAGTGACTGACCAGAGCCTGCCGGGCAATGGGCGAGCAAAAGACCTTTTCCGGCTTGATGATGTCCATTATCCGGGGCAGTGCGCCGGAGTGATCGGGTTCGACATGATTGACGAACAAGTAGTCGATCCGTTCCGGATCTATCGTCATTTTCAGACAGTTTAAAAATTCGTCCAGACAACTGGCAGGAACGAGATCAAAGAGGGCGATTTTCTCGTCTTTCACCAGGTAGGCATTATAAGTGGTTCCGTGCCGGGCCAGGGAATAACCGTGAAAATCGCGAAGATTCCAATCTACGGAACCGACCCAGAAAATGTCTTTTTTGATTTCTACAGGCAACATGGTGGTCTCCCGACAAAAAAGCCCTCTGCCGACAACTACTGGAGAGGGCTTATGATGCTGATGAAGTGATTAGCTTTCTGGCTCGAAATCCGTTTTGGACGCTCCACAGACCGGGCAGACCCAGTCCGCGGGAAGATCCTCAAAGCTCGTTCCGGCCTCGATGCCGCTATCCGGATCGCCTTCGGCCGGATCGTAAACATACCCGCATATACTGCAAACATAACGCATTGCCGCCTCCTTGTTGAGTTTGGTTCATTGATGGAAAACTCATTTGGTGGATTTCAGGTCTGGTCAGCAGTGGAGCCAGGACCGGCAAGTGGTCGAAACGCCTTGACTCCGGCGCCGCAGACAGGACATTTCCAATCTTCGGGCAGATCCTTAAACGCTGTGCCGGGCGGAATTTTCTTGCGCTTGTCGCCGCGGTCAGGATCGTAAACATATCCGCAATTCGTTGTCTGGCATTGCCACATTTCTTCGGGATTCGCCATGGCATCTCCTCCGATGTGCAGTTGCTGGAGAACGACCATCGTGGATGGTCGCAGGATTGATTAGGCCTTCCAAAGTCCGTGCAGATTACAGTATTCCCTGGCGGTGACGTTTTCCGCCTGGATGCAGAATTCCACGCTGGGCGTCTGGCCGGGAGAAAGGAATTGCCGATAGGACTTGCCATCGGCAATGATTTCAATCCATTCAATATAATGTTTCTGCTCCATTGGATGGGGGACGCTGCCCACGGTGACCTTGTAGCCATTGGCGGTCTTTTCGACCACCGGAACATGTTTCTCCTTGGCGGCATCCACGGTATTCTCGGTCATCAGTTTCATCGGTTCTCCGCAACAGACCAGTTCGCCTCCGCCGCCATGCAGAACATCGATAATGTTGCCACACAGATCACATTTGTACACGTCATGCTGTTGCGCCATAAGAACTCCTCGTGGGCTTTGATTGGATGAGAATGTTTTGGACTTTAGCCACCGTAATCAATAACGTCAATAAGTTACGGTAAGAAAATCTTGTGCAATTTTGGCGGTTTCCGCAGATCCTGATCATAAGACAGGATCTGTCATGCAATTAAAAGTGCTGAATGACATCAAGAACTTTCAGAACAACCTGTCCGAAGCTGACAAAACGTACAACATGAACCGGAGGCTTCTGCGCCCCCGGTTCAGCTTCGCCATGAATCTCAGCGGACGGTTTACCAGTTTTCCTTCAGAATTTCGAAGTGGGCCTGGGGATGGTCGCATGCGGGACACTTCTGGGGCGCGCCGGCTCCATCGCCGACGTAACCGCAATTGCGGCAGCGCCAGGTGACAGTGGCGTCCTTGGCAAAGACCTTGTTGGCCTTTACGTTGGCTGCCAACTCTCTATATTGTTTTTCATGCTGACGCTCCGCGACGGCAATGGCCTTCATTGCCGATGCGATCTCAGGAAAACCCTCTTCTCGGGCAATTTTTGCGAAATCCGGGTACATTTCGGTCTGCTCGTAATGTTCGCCTTCCGCGGCAGCCAGCAGGTTGTCATATGTGGAACCGATGACGCCGGCCGGATAGGAGGCCGTAATTTCCACATCGCCGCCTTCCATGAACTTGAACAGCCGCTTGGCGTGTTCTTTTTCCTGATTCGCCGTCTCTTCAAAAATATATGAGATCTGTTCGTACCCTTCTTTCTTGGCCTGCTTGGAGAAATAGGTGTACTTGTTGCGAGCCTGTGATTCTCCGGCAAATGCGATCAGCAGGTTCTTTTCCGTTTGTGTTCCCTTCAGTGCGCTCATGAAATGTCCTCCTGTTTCAATTGAAGTTTGGATTTCCAAAATGGGGTTTCACTTATCCACAACTACTTTGTTTCCGCAATCAGCGCACACGCCGTACAACTCCAGCCAATGACCCGTTACCTCGAACCCGGCTTCCGAATCGGTCAGGCCCTCGGTCCGCAGAGTTACCGTGGCGGCATTCTGAGGCAGGTCCGCGACCTTGCCGCATTTAAGGCAACTGATGTGCAGATGTGGATCGACAAACGCATCAAAACGCATCTGCGTTCCCACCTTGTCCAGCTTGAGAATCAAGCCCTGGGTATGGAGAAAGTCGAGGTTGCGATAAATGGTTCCCAGGCTGACATGGGGCAGACGTTTTCGGACCAGATCGTAAACTTCGTCTGCCGTGGGATGGCAACGTGTATTGCGCAATTCTTCAAGAATTATTCTGCGCTGGGGAGTCAAACGTAAACGTGAATTCGGCATCGGTGCTCCTGTCGATATAAAGAACGATAATTATTCCTAATAGCGCGCTTGCTCTTTGTCAAGCCTGGCGGAGTTGCTCAACCCCTGGGCCGTCTCGGACAGATATTATTGATTCAACTTGGCATAGTGTCCGAATCGTAATCGAAATCGTAATCGAAATCGAAATCGAAATCGAAATAGAAATAGAAATAGGTATCGCAATAGTTTTATCTGTTTTTCGATTACGATTACGATTACGATTCGGATAAGGAGCATGCACTGGCAATGCTGAATAGTTGCCAGCTTTTTTTCAATTTAAGCTGTTGCGCGAGTGGATTTCACGCGGTGTTCAACTGCGCCGCCGTCCTTCCGACTCTTCCGGTGCGCGGCAATGTCGTGTAGCATTCGCGCCATGTCCGCGACAATTCTTGCATCCATTACGGGTTTGAGCAAAGCCTTTACCGCGCAACCCCTGTTTACGAACATTTCCCTCGGTTTTTCCGAGGGTGAGCGTATGGGCCTGATCGGGCCCAACGGCTCCGGAAAGTCCACCTTGTTGAAGATCATCGCCGGGATCGAGGATCCTGATCAGGGAGAGGTGCACCAACGTAAAAACGTCCGCATCGTCTACCTGCCCCAGGAGGAACGCTTCGATCCGGCCCTGACCGTCGAAAAAATCCTCCTGGCTGCGTTGCCGGAAGATGTTCCCGGCGCCGATCGCTTCCAGCGGGTCCAGAAAATGGCCAGTCAGCTGGAATTTGCGGATATCGCGGCCACGGCAGGGACCCTTTCCGGCGGCTGGCGCAAACGCTTGGCCCTGGCCTGCGCCCTGGTTCAGGAGCCGGACCTGCTGCTTCTGGACGAACCAACCAACCACTTGGACCTTGAAGGCATTCTGTGGCTGGAAAAGCTTCTCTCCGGCGTTACGTTCGCCTTTGTCCTGGTCAGCCACGACCGGGTGTTTCTGGAGAACGTCACCAACCGGATCGTGGAACTGAACCGGGTTTACCCGGAGGGGTATCTCCGGGTCGAGGGAAACTACAGCACGTTTTTGGACAAACGCGAGGCCAGCTTCACGGCCCAGGAAGTCCGGGAACAGGTGCTGTCCAACAAGGTCCGCCGGGAGATCGAATGGTTGCGGCGCGGTCCCAAGGCCAGGACCACCAAGGCCCAGGCCAGGATTGACGGGGCCGGTCAGCTCCAGAGCGAACTGGCGGATGTCAAGGCACGCAATGCCCTGAAACAGTCCGTGGGCATCAGCTTCGACGCGACAGGGCGCAAGACCAAGCGTCTGCTGGAAGGGCGCGGCCTCGGCCTGGCCCTGGGCGGCAGGAAGCTCTTCTCCGACCTGGACTTGCTGCTGTCTCCGGGCTCCCGCCTGGGCATCATGGGTCACAACGGCGCGGGCAAGAGCAGTCTGATGCACGTGCTGCAGGGGACGCTGCAGCCGGACGAGGGCACTCTGCGCCGGGCTGATGATTTGAAGGTCGTCTTCTTCGATCAAAAGCGCGAACAGCTCAACCCGGAGGACACGCTCCGTCAGGCCCTGGCGCCCACCGGGGACACTGTGGTCTTCCAGGACCGGGCCTTGCACGTCGTGACCTGGGCCAAGCGTTTTCTGTTTCGCCCTGATCAAATCGGTCTGCCAGTGTCCATGCTGTCCGGCGGAGAGCGGGCCAGGGTGCTCATCGCCCGCCTGATGCGCACGCCCGCGGACGTGCTGCTGCTGGACGAACCCACCAACGACATCGACATCCCGACCCTTGAGGTACTGGAAGAGGGGCTGCGGGATTTTCCCGGCGCCATCGTCCTGATCACCCATGATCGCTATCTGCTGGATACGCTCTGCGACCGGCTTCTGGCCCTGGACGGTTCGGGAGAGGCCCAATATTACGCCGACCATGCCCAGTGGCTGGCTGCCCGCAATCCGGACCGCAAGACGGACGGCAAGTCCGCTGCGAAGTCCGCCAAGCCCAAACCACGGAAGAACAAGTTGTCCTACGGCGAACAGCGTGAGCTGGAAGCCATGGAGGAGATGATTTTTAAGGCGGAAGAGGACGAGCTGAGGGTACGGAAAGGTCTTGAAGACCCTGAAATTGCCAGCAACGCGGAAAAGCTGACGACCTTGGCCGCTCAGCTGCGTCAGGCCGAGGAGGAGGTGGCGCGATTGTATCGACGCTGGGATGAACTGGAAACCAAGCGACAGGAATATGAACATGCTTCGACATGAACGTTGGACGGTGCAATTACGGATAGCCGCACTCTTTTTCGCGATCTGGGGAGCATTGCTTTTCACCCTGCCTGGAGCCATGGCATGGGCCCAGGCCGCGATGCACCAGGAATCGGCAGTCCCATTTCCCAGCGGCGGCGCCGAGGCCTATCTGCTCATGGACGCCCACAGCGGCCGCCTGCTGGTGAGCCACAACATTGATGCACTGCGTGAACCGGCCAGCCTGACCAAAATGATGACCGTCTACGTCGCCGGTCGCGAATTGAACGCGGGCCGGCTCTTCATGTCGGACATGGTCCGGGTGGGCCGCAACGCCTGGAGGATGACCGGCTCACGCATGTTTCTCGACCTGAATTCCGAGGTGTCCGTGGCCGCGCTGCTGCACGGGATCATCGTCCAGTCCGGCAATGACGCCAGCGTGGCCCTGGCTGAACACATTGCGGGCAGCGAGGGCGAGTTCGTCAAAATGATGAACCAGGCCGCCCTGGATCTGGGCATGACCAGCACCAATTTCGCCAATGCCACAGGCCTGCCCGCACCGGGCGTCCACACCACGGCCCGGGATCTGGCCAGGCTTTCCCTGGCCCTGATGCACGAACACCCCTACTTGTACAGTCTGCATTCCGTTCGCGAATTCGAACACAACAACATCAAGCAGACCAACCGCAACCGTCTGCTCCATCGCGATCCTTCCGTGGACGGGATCAAGACGGGCTACACGCGAGCCGCGGGATATTGCCAGGCAACATCTGCCCAGCGCGGTGAGATGCGTCTGATCGCCGTTGTTCTCGGCTGCGATTCGGTGGCTGCCCGGACCCGACTTAATCAGCAGTTGCTGGAGTACGGATTCAACCGATATGAAACCCACAGGCTCTATGCCCGGAATGAACCCCTCGGTTCGGTCAAACTCTGGAAAGCCCGCCAGTCCGAATTATCATACGGCATCCAAGACGATATTTTCATCACCATCCCCAAAGGGCAGATCGACGTTCTGGATCGTCGCATCTCCCTGTCCCTGATCGATCCGGTTTTCGGGCCGGTGCTCCGCGGCCAAAAGGTGGGCACGCTGCAAGTGGCCCTGGGAGAAGAAGTGCTCGCGGAGCAGGATCTGCTTGCCCTTACCGAAGCAGATGAAGCAGGTTTTTTCAGCCAGATGGTCGACACGGTGCGTTTGCTGCTGCTTCGCAACAACCTCTTACACGTGATGAGCCCATAAATATCACCTGATCAAGTCATGCCCGGTCCACAGGATGAAGTCACCCGCTTGCAGGCTGCACTGGATGCAGCCAATGCCGAGATTGCCCTTCTTGTCTCCGGCAACCGGGAAGACCGGCTCGTCATCGAGGCTCTGCGCGGTTCCGAGGCCAATCTACGGGCTCTATTCGATGATGCGCCCGAGGCCATCTTCATCATCAGTCCGAACGAAGCGACCATTGATCTGAATCAGGCAGCGGAGCAGCTCTTCCGGGCATCCAAAGAGCAGCTCAAGATCATGAATCTGCGCAAGGAATTGTTCCGTCCGCGAGGCCCCCTGGAAAAATTTGATGAAATCCGGCTCCGGTTGGACGCGGACCAACCCATTGACTTTCAGTGGGTGGCCAAACGCCCCGACGGCAGCCTCTTTCCGGTGGAGGTCACGCTCAAAAAAACGGCGTGGAACGGGCAGGAAGCCTTTCTGGTCACTCTCCAGGACATCACCCGGCGCAGACAGGCCAAGAATCTGCTCCGGCAGCGCCGCAAACAACTGGCCGTGCTGCTTGACGGGAACCCCATCGCCACCTTTGTCATCGACACCAGCCACCGGGTCATCTTCTGGAATAAAGCCTGTGAAATCCTGACCGGAGTCCCGAAGGCCCAATGCCTGGGCAAGCCCACGGACTCGCGGATATTCTACTCGGGACTTGTCAGGCCCGTGCTGGCGGATCTGGTCCTGGACATGGACCGTGATACGATTCAAGAGTTGTACAAGGACAAGAACCTGAAGCCCAGTTCCTTCATTCCCGAAGCCTTCGAGGCCACGGACCGGCTGACCATCCAGGGCTCGCCCAGATCCATCTATTTTCTGGCGGCCCGGTGCCGCGACGAAGGGGGCAGGGTGGTCGGAGCCATCGAGACCATCCAGGACATCACCGAACGGACCATGGCCGAACAGGCTCTTATCGCCAGCAAGAAACTGCTCACCGAGGTGACGGCGAACATTCCCGGCGTCGTCTACCAGTACCGCGTCGGATCACATAACCACGGACAATTCACCTTTATCAGCGACGGACTCCGAAGTTTGTTCGGTCTGCCGCCGGAAATTGCAATCCAGGACCCGGAACCGTTTTTCTCCATGGCCGGGCCGGATGTCCGGAAGCAGTTCGCCGCATCCTTGTCCCCGGCCAAACCTTCGGCCAGCCTGGTTGAGTTCGAATTTGCCCTGGACAGTGCCGGCGGCAAGAAATGGTTCAGGAACAGCGCCCTGGCTTCAACCGGAAAGGATGGACAAATCCTCTGGAACGGCATGCTCACGGACATCACGGAGCTCAAGCGCATGGAGATGATGCGTGTCGATGTGGAACGGATGATCCGACATGACCTGAAATCTCCGCTCACAGGTATTGGCGGCCTCGCCAAGGTCATGCTCCGGGACGATCTCACGGACCGACAGCGGGAGATCGTGGCCACGATCTATCAGAGCGCCATGAAGCTGCTGCACATGATCGGTCATTCCATGGCCCTGTTCAAGATGGAAGAGCAGACGTACAGGCTGCAGCCCGAGCCCCTTGACCTGATCAAGCTGCTGCGCTCTCTCCATGAAGAATTTCAACCTTCCGCCCGAGCCAAAGGCTTGCGGTTCACTTATCTGCTAAACCACGCTTCCCTGACCTGGGAGAATACCCTACAGATCTTCGGAGAGGCGATCCTGCTGGAATCGTTGTTCGCGAATCTGATCCAGAACGCCGTGGATGCCGCTCCCGATGGTTCAGTTATTACCATTGCCGTCAGCTCCACGGAGCAGCATCATGAAATCGACATCCACAATTTCGGCGCCATCCCGGAACAGATCCGGCATAATTTTTTCGAACGCTACGTGACCTGCGACAAGAGTCACGGCACCGGCATCGGCACCTACAGCGCCATGCTCATCGCCAGGACCCATCAAGGGGATATTCGTTTCACAAGCTCCGAAGAACAAGGAACCCACCTGATTGTTTCACTGCCCAAGTCCTTTGATGCCACCTAAATCTCAGATTTTTGTCTTTGCTCGCCATGACTGTTCAAGTCACGGTCATGCATTTTCTGAAGTTGTACTTGCATTCACCGGATTCCTCGGACATCATCTTGTGTGCGAGTAAAATCAATCCAACCGCAGAATTAGCGAAACTCCCGGATAATGACCGACAACACTCCTTTCCATCGAGAGAATGCAACTAATACCCGACATGGTTCAGCGGAAAAGACAATCCACTGCATCAGCCTTGGCTGTCCGAAGAACCGCGTGGACACCGAACGGATGCTGGGTGATCTGGGGACCATGCGTCCGGTCGACGACATCGGGCAGGCGAAGATCGTCCTGATCAACACCTGCGGATTCATCGCCCCTGCCGTGGAGGAATCCACCAGGGTCATCCTGGAGGCGGCGGAACAAATCAAGGAGTTGTCTCCACGTCCTTTGCTCGTGGTGGCCGGTTGCCTGGTGTCGCGCTACGGATCCGAACTGCGTACCGCCATTCCCGAGGTCGATTTGTGGCTGGCCGTGGAAGAAGAGCGTGAACTGCGAGCCCGGCTTCGCCCCATGGCCGATTTCGAACTGCCCGCTCAGGACTTGCCCACTCTGCGAGCCCTGAGCACCAAGCCGGTTTTTGCCTATTTGAAAATCGGCGAGGGGTGCAATCATCGCTGTCATTTCTGCACGATTCCGTCCATTCGGGGGCCACGGCGGAGCATGGGCCTGGACGCGGTGGTCCGGGAGGCCGAGACGATTCTGGACCAGGGTGTCCGGGAACTGATTCTGGTCGCCCAGGACCTGACCGCCTACGGACGCGATCTTGGCTTGCGCCATGGGCTGGAAACCCTGCTCGGCCGTCTGGCAAGGCTGTCCGACTTGCATTGGCTGCGGTTGATGTATCTCTACCCGGCAGGATTGACTCCACGCCTGCTGCGGTTCATGGCGGAACTTGGACCGCCGCTGTTGCCCTATTTCGACATCCCGGTTCAGCATGCCCATCCGGACATCCTGCGGGCCATGGGCCGTCCCTTTGCCAAGGATCCTCGCCATACCGTGGAGCGCGTACGGGAGCATTTCCCGGATGCCGCTCTGCGTACCAGCGTTATTGTCGGTTATCCCGGCGAACGACCCCACCATTTTCAGCGACTTTACGATTTCGTGACGGAAACGCGCTTTCATCACCTGGGCGTATTCGGATTCTGTCCCGAGGCCGGAACCAGGGCGGCATCCTTGCCCGGGCAGGTGGGCACGAAGACCAAGGCCAAGCGCCGCGACCGGTTGATGGAACTGCAGGCCGGCATCAGCGCCGATATTCTTGCGCAGTGCCAGGACCAGGAAATGGACGTGTTCGTGGAACGTCCAAGTCCGGAGTGGCCTGGACTCTTTGAAGGCCGGGTCTGGTTTCAGGCTCCGGAGGTGGACGGCATGACGTACGTCAGCGGCGTGGACATCCAGCCCGGCGATCTGGTTCGGGCCGCCATTGTTGAGACGAAGACATACGATCTCGTAGCGTTGCGCTGACCCCTCAACCGCCTCATCCGCTTTCCGCATTTTTGAAAAAATGGCTTATGGTTGTCATTGTCCAAACGATCTGCTAGGGACTTTCCAAAATATTTGTCGTTAGGACAAGGTTCAGGGGGAACACAATGAACAACACAACAGAAACGCAGGATCAATTCGCCGAGGAGATGGAACTCGACTTCGAGGCAGAGCTGGAGCAGTATCTCAACGACGATTTCGGGGATGTCGATGAAGGATGCATCGTCCAGGGGGAAGTGGTCAAGATTGATGGAGATTACGTCCTTGTTGACGTGAACTTCAAGTCCGAAGGCCAGATTCCCGCCCAGGAGTTCAAGGATCACGAAGGCAATGTGACCGTGAAGCTGGGCGACAAGATCGACGTCTACGTCATCAAGAAGAACGAAGGCGAAGGCTCGATTCTGCTGTCCAGGGAAAAAGCCAAGCGAATGCAGCTTTTCGACAAGCTTGAAGCGATCCTGGATTCCAATGAAGTCATCACAGGCGAGATCACCAAGCGTATCAAGGGCGGTTATCACGTGGACGTGGACGGGGTGGAAGCATTTCTTCCCGGGTCCCATGTGGATCTGCGGCCGGTTCCGGATATGGACGCCCTGGTCGGGCAGGAGTTCGAGTTCCGAGTTCTCAAGGTGAATCGACGCCGCAGCAACGTTATCGTTTCCCGCCGTGTCCTTCTGGAAGAAGAGCGTGACAGCATGCGTCAAACCTTGCTGCAAAACATCGAGGAAGGTCAGAAGGTTGAGGGCAAGGTCAAAAATATTACGGATTACGGCGTCTTTGTCGATCTGGGCGGGCTTGACGGCCTGCTGCACATCACGGACATGGCCTGGAAACGCATTCGCCATCCCAAGGAAATGGTTCAGATCGGGGACGAACTGGAACTGATGGTCCTCAACTTCGACAAGGAACATCAGAAGGTTTCTCTCGGCTTGAAGCAGCTTGTTGCGGATCCGTGGACGAACATTGCCGCGAAATTTCCGGAAGACACTCGTCTGACGGGCAAGGTTACCAACCTGGTGGATTACGGCGCCTTTGTGGAATTGGAGCCCGGCGTAGAGGGCTTGGTGCATATCTCTGAAATGTCCTGGACTCGAAAATTGCGCCATCCCTCCCAGATGGTCCGCGTCGGCGACGCCGTGGACGTGATCGTTCTGGGCGTGGATCAGGAAAAGAAGCGCATTTCCCTTGGCATGAAGCAGGTCGCGCCCAATCCATGGGACGTAGTGGGCGAGAAGTATCCTGATGGAACAGTGCTTGAGGGCACCATCAAGAACATCACCGAGTTCGGGATGTTCGTGGGCATCGAGGACGGCATCGACGGTTTGATCCACGTTTCGGACATTTCCTGGACCAAAAAGGTCCGTCATCCCAGCGAGATCTTCAAGGTGGGGGATATTGTTCAGGCCAAGGTGCTCACTGTGGACAAGGACAGCGAGAAGTTCACCCTGGGCATCAAGCAGCTCAGCGACGATCCCTGGTCTTTGGTTCCCACCCGCTACCCGGTCGGCTCCACTGTCTCCGGCACGGTGACCAACATCACGGACTTCGGTCTCTTCATCGAGGTTGAAGAGGGGATTGAAGGACTGGTTCACGTTTCTGAGGTCAGCCGCAAGAAGATCAAGAAGCCCAGCGAACTGTTCCAGGAGAACCAGGTGATTCAAGCCAAGGTCATCCACGTCAGCGCGGATGAGCGGCGCTTGGGGCTGTCCATCAAGGCTCTTGAGGAAGATGAACTGAAAAAAGGACGCGAGTTCCATGGTGCCGCCGGGGCGACCACCCAGGCCGCCAGCACCAACCTGGGCGATTTGATTCGGCAGAACATTGAGGATGGAACAGAGTAAGCCCCGATTCAGTCAGCGTCATCCTTTCCTCTTTGGATTATTGCTGATGTTCACGGCCGTGGCCCTCTTTTCGGGGGTCATGGCCGTTTGGCGTTCCTATGCCGAGAAGCACCCCGAGTCCTTTCTGTCCTTCGGCAAGCCGAAAATCGGACTGGTCCATGTCGAGGGCATGATTGTCGATGCCACGGACACCCTGAACTGGATTCGGCGGCTTCGGGAAGATCCCGGAGTCAAGGCTGTTCTGGTTCGGATCGATTCTCCCGGCGGCGTGGTGGGGCCCTCCCAGGAGCTTCACGGCGCTTTGGAGCGACTGCGGGACAAAAAGCCCGTGGTCGTTTCCATGGGCGCGGTGGCCGCATCCGGAGGGTATTATATAGCCGTGGCCGGCGACAAAATCGTGGCCAATCCCGGTACGCTGACCGGCAGCATCGGCGTCAGAATGGAATTGACCAATCTGCAAGGGCTGATGGAAAAACTTGGCATTCGCCGCCATGCCATCGCCAGCGGGCAATTCAAAACAACCGGGTCGCCCTTCGAGGAACTTACCGAGCATGAACGCGCCTACCTGGAGGCCGTGGTCATGGACATGCACGGCCAGTTCGTGCGGGCCATTTCCGCGGGAAGAGACCTGACGCTGGAAGATGTGGAAAAGGTGGCCGACGGCCGGATCATGACCGGGCTGCAAGCCCTGGAATACGGCCTGGTGGACGTGCTCGGCGGCCGGGAGGAGGCCCTGGAACTGCTTCGTGCCCTGGCCGGGATTGACGATCACTTTGATCTGATTGAGGATCCGACACGGCAACGCCCGATCTGGAAGCGCATTCTCGGGTCGGTGGAGGATGAATTACGCATTCAGGGACCGGTATGGGTATTCAAATAGCAACTTCTCACCAGAGGCCCGTCGCGTAATCACGCGGCCTCGCAATCTTGTTTGGAAGGATAAACAACGTGCCGGCGAGAATCTTGGACAAGGCAGCGCAAGGGGAACGGCTGACGCTGGACGATGCCCTGATTCTGGCTCAGGAGGCGGACATCCATAGCCTGGGTCGTGTGGCTCTGGCCCGCCGTACTGCGCGCCATGGCCGGAATGCCTATTTTGTCTACAACCAACACATCAACTACACCAACATCTGTCAGAACGCCTGCCGTTTTTGCGCTTTCAGCCGCCAAAGCGGAGACCGAGATGCCTACACCCTGAGCGTGTCCGAGGCCGTGGAGCGGGTCAGTTCACGTCGCGAAGATCCGATTAGGGAGGTTCATATTGTTGGCGGGTTGAATCCGAATCTACCTTACGAGTACTATCCTGAACTCGTGCAGGGTGTGAAAAATGCCCGTCCCGCTGCCTCGGTCAAAGCCTTTACCGCCGTGGAGGTGGCTTTTCTGGCTGAGCGCGGCAACATTTCTCCGCGTCAGGTCCTGGAAGATCTTCGTCAGGCCGGTCTTGACGCTCTGCCTGGAGGCGGCGCGGAAGTCTTTTCTCCAGCGCTGCGCCAAAAGCTCTGCCCGGAAAAAATTTCGGGACAGCAATGGCTGAACATCCATCAGCTGGCTCATGAACTGGGCATTCCTTCCAATGCCACCATGCTCTTCGGGCATGTGGAGACCTGGTGGGACCGCCTGGAACACCTTCTGGCATTGCGGGACCTGCAGGATCGCACCGCCGGTTTCCTCTGCTTCATTCCCTTGCCGTACCAACCGCACCATAATGAACTTCGTGCCAAAGGACCGGACGGACTGGACATCCTGCGCATGCTCGCGATTTCCCGTATTTTTCTGGACAACTTTGCTCATCTGAAGGCCTACTGGGTCATGACCGGGGTCAAGGCCGCCCAGATGGGCCTGTGGTATGGCGCCGACGACCTTGACGGAACCATTGTCGAGGAACGTATCGGTCATGCCGCCGGAGCGACGTCGCCCAAAGGCATGACCCGTGATCAGATCGCGCAGGCCATTGTTCAATCCGGGTTCACGCCTGTCGAACGGACCAGCCATTTTGAGGCGGTTGCGCAGTAGCCGCCCGTTCTCTCCTCGCGATCGACGCATCAACTTTTGCATCATCCCTTTCAGGGAGCAATCCAAACGTGAAAGTCATCAAAATCGGCGGCGGCTGCCTTAACGGCAAGGAAACCATCGCCGCTATCCTGGACCTGCTGGTCACGCGGGGCCGGGGAAATGTTATCGTGGTCTCGGCTCTGGGCGGCGTGACGGACTTGTTGCTGGGCGGCATGTCCCAGGCCCTGGCCGAAGAGGAGGCCGTGGGCCGGATCATGGACCGCCTCAAGCACAAGCACATGCTCGTGGCCCGGCACCTGATCCACGACGAGCAGCATATCCGGTCCTATGCCCGGGAACTGGGCAAGTCCCTCGCCAGACTGGAACGGCTGTTGTACGGACTGCACTACACCGGGGAAATCACCGCGAAAATGGAAGACGCCATCAGCAGCTTTGGCGAGAGGATCTGCGCCCAACTGCTTGCGGCGGTTCTGAATGCGCGAGGATGCAAGGCGTCCTGCCGCCTGCCCGAAGAAATCGGCGTGGTCACGGACGGCAAGTTCGGAGATGCTTCGGCCCTGCTGGCTCCCTCGGAACGACATTTCCGGGAGCGGCTTCTGCCCCAGATCAACAACGGCCAGGTCACCATCATTCCAGGGTTCTACGGAATCAGCTCCTCCGGGGAGACGACCACCTTCGGCCGGGGGGGGAGTGATTATTCAGCGGCCGTGCTGGCGGCAATTTCCGGAGCCGAGGTTCTGGAAATCTGGAAGGACGTGGACGGATTTCTGAGCGCGGATCCCAAATTCGTGCCCGAGGCCAGGCTGATCTCCGAGCTGTCCTACGACGAGGCCGCGGAACTGGCATATTTCGGCGCCAAGATCCTGCATCCGCGCACCGTGGAACCGTTGCGGAAAAAAGCTTTGCCCATCGCCATCAAGAACACGCTGCGCCCCGACGAGGTGGGCAGCCGGATCACGGCCCGCGGCAAGGCGGATGCGGGAGTGATCAAGAGCGTGGCCTACACCACGGATATCGCCATCCTCAAGGTTCATGCCTCGGGGGTGGGCAAGCGGCGGGGAATTCTGGGGGAAGTGGCCAACGCCGTGGCCGCACGGGGCGTGAATATCAAGTCGGTGGTCACCTCCCAGACGTGTATCAGCCTGCTCCTCTCCCGCCGGGATCTGGAGCCGGCAGCCCAGGCTCTGGCCGCGCTGAAACCCCGCCCCTACCGCAAACTGGAAAAAAACGAGAACATCGCCCTGATCGCCGTGGTGGGCAAAGGGCTGTCCACCAAACCGGGCATTGCCGCGGCCTGCTTCAGCGCGGCCGCCGGATGCCGGGTGAACATCGAGATGATCGCCTTCGGTCCCTCTCCGGTGGCGCTGTACTTCATTGTCCGGGAGCATACCCTGCACAAGGCCGTGACCGCCATCCACTCCGCCTTTTTCGCTGATCCGGCTTGCGCCGTGGACGCATCGGCTACGCTGTCGAAATAACCTGGACGTGGGGCTTCGCACGCCAGCAGTGCTCCGTCCACGCAGCCTCGATCGCTCCCGCCACGCAGGAGCGAACTTTCTCCACGCATGCATTTCATCGGTCCAGGACGGGAATCACGACATGACAAATACAAAGCAGTCAACAAACAAGGCCGACCTGGAACTGGATCTGGAACACTGTTCCGGTTGTCAGGCCTGCCTGGAAATGTGTCCGGAAGTGTTCGGCTGGGATGACAATCTTGATAAACCCGTGCTCAAGGAATCATCAGGTCCGCGTGATCAGGTGCTCCAGGTCGCGGCGTTCTGCCCCATGGACTGCATCCGGGTGGCGGGCTGGAAACGGGACTGGTAGCTTCGCGCTATTGCGGGCTTGGCGTCCCCGCCTCTTTCCCCTCCGCAACCTGGGTTGATCCGTTCAGGGGCCTGACAGGGGCCAAGCGTGCGCTGAGCCGGGTGGGGGAGTTGCCGAGACGGTGTTCATAGATTGCGGTATAGCACAGCACGCGCTCCACATAATTCCGGGTTTCATTGAAGGGGATGGTTTCCACCCATGCATCCGCGGGCAGTTCGTTTTCCCGGGGCAGCCATCCCTTTACTCGGTGCTGCCCGGCATTGTAGGCGGCGGTGGCCAGGGCGTAATGGTTCTGCAAGTCGTCCAACTGCCGGCGCAGATACGTCGTCCCGAATCGGATATTCCGGTCCGGCTGAAGCAGAAGCCGTGAGTCGCTTAACTGTTCTCCATGCCATCCCGCGATACGTTTGCCCGTCTGGGGCATGATCTGCATCAGGCCGAGCGCTCCCGCCGAAGAGCCGACATCCTCCATGAACAGGCTTTCCTGGCGCATCACGCCGTACACCCAGGCCGGATTGAGATTCTTTGCATTGCTCTGGATGGTAATGGCCGCTGCATGGGGCAGGGGAAAACGAATATCCAGGTCCGTTGAATGTCTGGCAACGACCGTGGCCGTAATTGCCCGGTCATGCCAGCCGATCTCCTGGGCCCACCTGGCCGCGGCCTGGGCCTGGGCGTTATCGAGCCTTCCCAAGGCTTTCTGCCACTCGCTGCGCCCCGGGCCGTAACGCTCCAAGGCGAACAATTCCACGGCGCGCTGGAGTCCGGCTTCCTGACGGACAGCGGCCATTTGCTCCGATGTCACCGCAATGGGTGCGTGGTCGACATTATAGGTTCGGCCGAGTCGATCCGCCGCCAACATGCCGAAATAGTGAGATTCCGGGGCCAGCGTTTCATATATGGCCAAAGCCTGCTCCGTCCATCCGGTTTGCTCCAGAGCCCGGGCCCGCCAATATTGCCAGCGCGGCTCCGCTTTCTGACGCTCGGTGAGACCATCAACCATATGCAGCACCTGTGGCCAGTCCAGACGGCGCAGGGCGGCTCGCACCCCCCATTCCCGGAGTCGGTCGCTGCGCAGATCGCCAGGCAGCGAGCCCACTCTTTCCAAGGCGCCATCCTCAAAGCGCAGGCTCATGTACAAGGCAATATCTTCTTCAATGGCGGAAAACCGTTCCCCGATGAGCCCGTTCCGCAACTTCAGCCTGTCCCATTCTTCAGCGGTTCTGGAAGCATCAACGCGGGTCAACTTGCGGATACCGTGGGTCAGGACCGGAATCACGAAATCGTTTTCAACTCCTTTCCAATTTCGGTCCAATACCAGGCGCGGGGATTCATTCACGCTTTGCCAATAGGCCACCCAGGCTTTGTCCTCCTCAGCAGGCAGAAAACGGCTCAGGTAACGCACCAGCGAGATCTGCCCGGCGTTTATGGCAAGTTGCATGCGCTCGATAACCAATTCCCTGGTCAACCCTTTGCTGTTAATCAGGGCTTCGAACAAGGGATCACAGCTCTTGGGCCGAGAATTTCCAGACAACCACATCACCCTGGCCTGTTCCATGGCCTGTTCCGTTTTGCCGGCGCCGAGCAGAGCCTGACCATAGAGGCACTGCAGGTTCTCATTGGATTGGGGAGTATAATCCTGCAGAAAATCATTCCAGCGACGATGTTTTGCCAGTTCCGAGAGCCATTTTCGGCGCAGGGAATCCGCCACCGGAGAATCTCCGTATTTTTCAAGATAGGAACGGACATCATGAGCCAACGACGGGCACAGCCTTCTTTCCAGATCCTGCCCGACCAGATAGGGGGTCAGCGGATACCCTTCAAGCCTGGACAGAAGAGTGCGGAAGGTCTGCTGCTGCCCCTTGCGTAGGGCTTCCTCAGCTTGCAGGAAAAGCTCTCGTTGTCCCGCTCTGAAATCCGCATCGGCGTGCAGCGGCCAAAGATGCAGGGCGAACAAGGCGACAAGGCCGCAGATCATCAAACGCAGTATGCTCATGTGGGAAACTCCGAACGGTTGTGGTTCTCCGACTCAGTAGGTATGCATACTGTCAATTACTGACGAAGCTGGCAACCCCTTGACTCTCACGACGGGCTGGGGTCATGTTCCGGGGGGATGCTGGAAGGCCTGCTACCCGAAAAACGGCTGCTCAGGCAGATCCGGAAGACTTTCGATGCCGTAAAAATGAGATTTTAAGTGAAAAAATGATAGACGCACTGATATTTGACCTCGACAACACCGTGTACCCGGCTTCGGCCTCGCTTTTCCCGCTTATCGACGCCCGGATCAACAGGTATATGATGGAACACGCGGGCATTCCCGAGGACCAGGTTGACCATCTTCGCCGAAGCTACTGGAAGGAATACGGCCTGACCATGGTCGGGTTGACCTTGCACCATGGCGTCGATCCGGAGGAATACCTGGAATATGTTCATGACGTGAATGTCATGGATGTCTTGCAGCCCTGTCCGGAACTGGCAATATCTCTGGCCGCACTGCCGGGAACGAAGGTCATCCTGACCAACGGTTCTCTGGGGCATGCGCACCGGGTTCTGGAAGCCCTTGGGATACGTGATGTTTTTACGGAAATATTTGATGTCCGGTTGGCGTCCTACCGCCCCAAACCGTATCCGGAACCATACCGGGAGGTCTTGAAGCGACTGGGATATGCGGGATCGCGATGCATCATGGTCGAAGATATGGCCCTGAATCTCAAAACGGCCAAGGACTTCGGCATGTCCACCGTGCTCATCGGCCCGGGCAACGGAGAAACGTACGTGGATGTCCGGATTGATGAAGTGGCCACGTTTCCGGCTGCATACGAACAGATATTGCAACTGCTGGAGTAGCAGAAGGCAGGAGTCCTAAGACTATAAAAAATGTAACAGTCGGAATGGGTCCTATGGGTCCTATAGGTCCCATAGGACCCATTCCGACTCAAAAAAAGGCGTAACTCAGGTTCGCCCTCTGACTTTACTTGCCGGCTGTCCGCGCGGCGTTGCGAAGCCATTCGTACCATGCCTCCAGCCCTTCTCCGGTGCGGCAGGATACCGGAAAGACGAGAATTTCCGGATTCAGGGCCCGGGCAAACCGGGAGGCTTTGTCGAGATCAAAATCCACATAGGGCAGCAGATCGATCTTGTTCAGCAGCATCACCTTGGACTGGGCAAACATCATCGGATACTTTTCCGGCTTGTCGTCGCCCTCGGTCACGCTGAGCAGGGTCACCTTGGCTTCCTCGCCCAGGTCGAATTCCGCGGGACAAACCAGGTTGCCCACGTTTTCGATGAACAGAACGTCGAGTTCAGAAAGATCCATCTGTTTCAGGGCTTCCAGGATCATGGAACTGTCCAGGTGACATCCGCCGTCCGTGTTGATCTGCACGGCCTGGGCGCCGGTGGCGGCCACACGTTGGGCGTCGTTGTCGGTTTGCAGATCGCCTTCGATCACGGCCATGCGCAATTCTTCCCTCAGGTCGGTCAAGGTGCGCTCCAGCAGGGAAGTCTTTCCCGCTCCCGGAGAACTCATCAGGTTCAGGGCAAGCAGCTTGTTGGCGGCATAGACATTTCGGAGCTGGTCAGCCAGACGGTCGTTGGCTTCCAGGATATTGCGGATCACAGGGATGATCTTGGCCATGGCCTTACGAATCTCCTTCGATTTGTTCGAGGTTCATTTCCTTGCCGCTGATCACGGTATGGCCAAACTCTTCACCGCATGACGGGCATGGGGCAAAATGCAGACTCTGCACTTCCGGCGCGAATGTGGTGTTGCAGGCATTGCACCGCATGGTCAGGGGCACTTTTTCGTATTCAATCACGACCCCTTCCAAGGCCGTCCCTTTGGTCATGATTTCAAACGCAAGATCCAGCGCGTCCGGCACCATGGTGGAAAGCGCACCGTGTTTGATCTTGATCCGTTGGACGGTGCGCAGGCCGTGGTTGGCCATTTCCGTCTCCACCATACGTATTAGCGACTCGGCGATGGACATTTCATGCATGGACAAATCATTACCGGAATCAAGTGAAATCGTCCAGAGAAGAACTTGGACCGCACAGTGTTGATGCCGATGACGGCATGACTTCCGTCAACTCCTTGGCGCTGCAATCTTTGCTGGACTCAACGGCCTCAAGCGATTATCAGTCGCGACACTGACAGACAATGATCCTGCCGGATTTTTCCGTTCATGCATTGATAGCGCCGTTCGCGGAGAAGGCATGGACAACGTTCGGTTCGCGATGTCTTTTAATTGACCTTTTTCATACCTACGTCTTCACAAGCCCCAAGGAGCGCCCCGCCATGTATGTCGGACTGAAAATGATCACGGACATGCCTACCATCACCCCCGCGACATTGGTGATGGAAGCGGACAAGATCATGGAAAAAAACCGCCTCTGGATGCTCATGGCGGTTGATCAACAGAATCGGTTTCTCGGAGCCGTGCGCAAGGAAGACGTCAGGGCGGCCCTGCCTTCTCCCGTGACCACCTTGAGCCGACATGAACTGAACTATTTGATGTCCAAGCTGAGCGTGGAAAAATTGATTCTCAAGAACATCCCGTCCATCCCTCCGCAGATGGAGATCGAGGAAGCAGCCAAAATTATGTTCGATGAGGATCTGGCCGGATTGCCCGTGGTGGATTCGAAAAACAACCTGCTGGGCTACATCAACCGCAATGTGATGCTGGATGTGCTGGTGGAGGAGATGGGCCTGGCGCAGGGTGGTTCACGCATCGTTTTTGAGGTCGAAGAACGAACCGGCGTAATTGCCGAGGTATCCGGCCTCATCGCGGACATGAGGGTGAGCATCATTTCCACGGCCACCTTCTATCACAACGGCAAACGCATGGTGGTCATTCGGGTTCAGATGGACGATCCGGCCCCGATCATCAAGGCCTTGCTGGAGCGCAACTACAATATCGTCGGCCCATGCGACTTCGCCAAGGAGTGGTGCTGATCATGCCCTTGCTGGAAGTCCAGGGTGTGACCCTGACCTTTCGGGGTCTGGCCGCCTTGCTCAACGTCGGCTTCAGCGTCGAAAAAGGCCAGGTTGCATCCCTGATCGGCCCCAACGGCGCGGGCAAGACGAGCATGCTCAACTGCATCAGCGGCCGTTACCATCCTGATGAAGGCCGCATCACGCTCGACGACCGCGACCTGCTTTCCATGGCCGCCCATGACCGGGTCAAGGCCGGCCTTTCCCGCACCTTTCAGAACATCGCGCTGTTCAAAGGCTTGAGCGTGCTGGACAACCTGATGGTCGGCCGCCATGTCCGGCTGGATTACGGACTGCTTTCCTCTCTGTTCTATTGGGGCAAGGCCCGGCGCAAGGAAGACCTGCACCGGAGGCGGATCGAGGAAATCATCGATTTCCTGGGGCTGTCGCCCTATCGACATCAGGTCGCGGGCAAGCTGCCCTACGGGGTCCAGAAACGTGTTGAACTGGGACGAGCTTTGGCCGGCGAACCGGAACTGTTGCTTCTGGACGAACCCATGGCCGGGATGAACCTGGAAGAAACCGAGGACATGGCCCGCTATATCCTGGACATCAACGAGGAGTGGGGCATCACCATCCTCCTGGTGGAGCACGACATGGGCGTGGTCATGGATATTTCCGACCATGTCGTGGTCCTGGATTTCGGTCAGATCCTGGCCGCCGGGACACCGGCACAGATCCAATCCGATCCGGACGTGATCGCCGCCTATCTCGGCAGCGACAATGCCGCTTTCACCGGAAGATGATCGCTGGTTCACAAATCTGAAATTTTTGGAAGAGGCGCCTTCGGCCTCTGAACATGACGATAAGCACGGCCATGGGCTTCGGCTGACGGTCTGGCAAGACACGCACGTATACGGAAGAATCAATGCAGGAAGATTATCAACGCAACGGGAAAGGACATGAAACGACTCTGCCCCGGTTGCTGCTGGACAATGCGCAACGTTACGGCGCCAAGACCGCTTTGCGGGAGAAGGAGTGGGGCGTCTGGCAGCCGTATTCCTGGGACGAGTATCTGCGCAAGACCGCGGAGTTCGCCGCCGGGATGAAGAAGCTGGGGATGGGTAAGGGCGACGTGCTGGTGCTGATCGGGGACAACCGTCCGGAGTGGCTCTGGGCCGAATTGGCCGTGCAATCCATCGGCGGCATGGCTCTGGGGTTGTACCAGGACGCTCCCGTGGACGAGATCGAGTACATCTTCTCGTTGACCAAATGCCGGATGGTCGTGGCCGAGGACCAGGAGCAGGTGGACAAGATGCTCTCCCTGAAGGACCGGGTTTCCCACCTCCAGTACATCGTCTACCACGATGCCAAAGGCCTTTCCGGTTCCACCGAGCAGGGACTGCATCCTTTTGAGAGGATCTGTGAGCAGGGCCGCGGGGATATTGAAAAATTCGCCTCCTGGGTGGATCAGATCCAGCCCGACGACACCTGCCTCATCGCCACCACCTCCGGGACCACGGGACGGCCGAAGCTGGCCATGCTTTCCCACCGCAACCTGCTGTCCATGGCCGCCAACCTGGGACGGGTGGATCCGAAGCAGGACAGCGACGAATTCGTTTCGTTCCTGCCCCTGGCCTGGATGGGTGAGCAGATGATGGCCGTGGCATCGGCGATGCTGTTCGGCTTTTGCGTCAATTTCCCCGAAGAACCGGACACGGTCCAGGAGAACATCCGCGAAATCGGCCCGCACCTGATTTTTTCACCTCCCCGGGTCTGGGAAAACCTGGCCGCTCGGGTGCGGGTCAAGATCATGGAAACCAGCCCGCTGAAGCGGTTCCTGTACAACCTGCTGCTGCCCATGGGCATGCGGTACGCGGACTGCCTGCTGGCCGGCACCAAGCCGGGCGTGGCGTTGCGCCTGGGGCGGGCTGTGGCGGATGCCGGGCTGTTCCGGCCGTTACGGGATCGACTGGGCTTCTCGCGAATCCGCTCGGCCACCACCGGCGGCGCGGCTCTTGGCCCGGATACCTTTCGTTTCTTCCATGCCCTGGGCGTCAATCTGAAACAGATTTACGGGCAAACGGAAATCGCCGGTATTTCCTGCATCCATGCGGACGGCCGCATCGATTTCGATTCCGTGGGCGAACCTATCCCGGAAACCGAGATCATCATCTCCGAGGAAGGGGAAATCCTGTCCCGCTCGCCGGCCGTGTTTCAGGGCTACTACGCCAATCCCGAAGCCACGGCCGAGACCATCCGGGACGGCTGGCTGCTCTCGGGGGATGCCGGTTTTTTCAAGGAAAACGGGCAGCTCGTGGTCATCGACCGGCTCAAGGACGTCATGCACCTGGCCGACGGCACCCGCTTTTCCCCGCAGTTCATGGAAAACAAGCTCAAGTTCTCCCCCTACGTCCGCGAAGCCGTGATTCTGGGACGGGACCGACCCCACCTTGCGGCCATCATCAGCATTGATCCGGAAATTGTGGGCCGGTGGGCCGAGAGCCGGTTGATCACCTACACGACGTATCAGGACTTGGCATCCAAGGAACAGGTCTACAATCTGATCCGCGACGAGATCGCCGACATCAATTCGTCCTTGCCGGAAACAACGCGCATCAAGCGCTTCGCCCTGCTTTTCAAGGAACTGGACGCCGACGACGGGGAATTGACCCGAACCCGCAAGCTGCGCCGCAAGGTTGTCGAGGAGCGCTACGGGAACCTGATCGAATCCCTCTACGGCCCGGACGCCTGCATCGACCTGACGGCCTCCATCCAGTACCAGGACGGGCGAACCCGCGAAGTATGCGGAACCATTCAGATCGCCTCGGTACAGTGAGAGATGTTCCAGCCACGGAACCAAGATAAATTACCCAAAACCAGATAGCCACTTAACATGGAATACTACCTCCAACTTATCGTCAATGGTCTCGTGGTCGGCAGCATCTACAGCCTTGTGGCCCTGGGTTTCGTGATCATCTACAAGGCGACCAAGGTCGTCAATTTCGCCCAGGGGGAAATGGTCATGGTTGGGGCGTACATTTGTTTCGCCCTGACCGTGCAGATGGGGCTGCCGTTTCTGGTTTCATTTTTCATGACCCTGGCCTTTTCCGTTATCCTCGGCTTATGTATCGAACGAGTGATCCTGCGGCCGCTGATCGGTCAGCCCATTATCAGCGTAATCATGGTCACCGTGGGTTTGGCCACGGTCCTCAAGTCCCTGGTGCAGCTCTTTTGGGGCACCCAGATTCGGGTTTATCCGCCCATCCTGCCCACCACGCCGATCTGGATCGCCGGGGTTCCGGTGGCTCCGGTCTACATCGCGGCCTTTGCCCTCTCCGCGCTGCTCTTTGCCGTCTTTGCCTTGTTCTTCAAGTATTCCCGGACCGGCATCGCCATGCGGGCCACGGCGCAGGACCAGCAGGCGGCTCAGTCCATGGGCATCGGGGTGAAGAACATTTTCGCGCTGTCCTGGTGCATTGCGGCGGTGGTTTCCAGCATCGGCGGCATCATTTTGGGCAATATCAACGGGATCAATGCCCAGCTTGGTCACCTGGGCCTGAAGGTTTTTCCGGCGGTCATCCTCGGCGGGTTGGACAGCCTTCTCGGCGCTGCCCTGGGCGGGTTGATCATCGGCGTCCTGGAGAATGTGGCCGACGGGTTCATGCAGCAGGTCTTCAATCTGCCCGGCTTCAAGGAAGTGGCCGCCTATGTAGTGCTGGTGATCATTCTGATGATCCGTCCCTACGGCCTTTTCGGAACCAAGGAAATTGAAAGGGTCTAGGCCGAATGCGATACACGATTCAATCGATAAAGCAGGTTGCTCATGCGCGGTAAATGCGGACTTTTCCATACCTCCTACGCTTCGGAATCCCATTTTTTTCAAACGGGATTTCAGAAAATATGCCTGGCCGTCTTTCTCGGATTGATGCTTTGCTCCCCGCTGTTTTTGAGCAATTACCAGGTTTCCATGTTGATCATGATCAACATTGCCGTGATCGGCGCGGTGTCTCTGAACCTGCTTACAGGCTGCTGCGGCCAAATTTCCCTGGGACACGGCGCGTTCATCGGGGTCGGAGCCTATACCACGGGCTTGTGCACGCTGGCGGGCTGGCCTTTTTTCGCGGCCTTGCTCTTCGGTGGATTCGTCACGGCAGTTGTGGGCATGATCTTCGGCATTCCCTCGTTGCGCCTGAAGGGAATTTACCTGGCCATCGCCACTTTGGCCGCCCAGATGATTCTCAGCTATGTCTTTTTGCACTGGGAATCCGTTACCGGTGGAGCCATCGGCATGGGCCTGGACGCCCCGGTGGTTATGGGCATGGCTTTTGATAACGACGCCAGGATGTTCTATCTCACATTCGGCGTAGCCGCGGCCTGCGTGCTCCTGGTGGCCAACATTCTGCGCACGCGCCATGGCCGGGCTTTCGTGGCCATCCGCGATTTTCATCAATCCGCCGAGTCCGTGGGCGTGAACCTGTTCTCCTACAAGCTTCAGGCCTTTGCCGTGAGTTCCTTTCTGGCCGGAATCGCCGGCGGCCTCTGGGCGCACTACACCATGTACATCACCCCGGAGCAATTCGACATCATGCTGTCCATTCAGTATCTGGCCATGATCATCATCGGCGGGCTGGGCAGTGTCCTGGGAAGCATTTTCGGCGCCGTCTTCGTGGTCCTTTTGCCGGAAGGGCTGGGCATCCTGGCCCAGTTTGCCGGCACATTCTTTCCGAACATCAGCTCGTATTTTCTTGCCCTGCGCGAAGGCATCTTCGGCCTGATCCTCGTGCTTTTCCTGATTTTCGAGCCGGAAGGACTGGCCCACCGCTGGCGGCTGATCAAGGCGTACTGGAAACTGTATCCCTTTGCGCATTGATTCATATATTGTTTTGCACATGTTTCCAGGAGGGATTGAAATGAGACGTGCATTGATTGGCGTATTGACGGCCATGGTGCTTTTTATTGCCGCACCGGCTCTGGCCCAGATCAAGATTGGCGTGCTTTCCGATTTGAGCGGCCCGACTTCCGATGTGGGGCGGCCCTATGCCGACGGCATCCGCCATTGCATCGAATACCTGAACAAGCAGGGGGGGATTGCCGGACAGCCCATCGAGATGCTGCAGGTGGACTATGCCTATAATGTTCAGCAGGCCATCGCCGCGTACAACCGCTTCAAGAGTCAGGGTATCGTGGCCTTGCAGGGATGGGGCACGGCGGACACGGAAGCCCTGGTCCGTTTTGTGGCCCGGGATCAGATTCCGACCTTTTCCGCATCGTATTCCGGGCACTTGGCCGATCCCAAAAACGGCCCCTACAATTTTTTCGTTGCCGCGGACTATTCCACCCAGGGGCGGGCTGTCCTGCAATATCTGAAGGACAACTGGACAGAGGAACGCGCTCCGAAACTCGGCTTGCTCTATCCCAACCATCCTTACGGACTGGCGCCGATTCCGGCCATCAAGAGCTTTGCCGCGGAGTTGGGCTTCGAACTGATGGCCGAGGACAACGTGGGGCTGGGCGATATGGACGCCACAACCCAGCTTTTGCGCATGCAGCGTCAGGCGCCGGACTACATCTGGGTGGGCGGAACCATCTCCTCCACAGCGGTCATCCTCAAGGACGCCCAACGGATCGGCATGCAGGGCAAATTCATCACCAATATCTGGGGCAGCGACGAGCAGCTTTTGAAGCTTGCCGGACCTGCCGTGAACGGCCATTTGGGGCTGCACACTTCCGTTGTTTACGGAGCGGATGTTCCAGGCATGAAAGTCATCGAAGAGATGACCGGCGGCCGGCCGCAGATGATCCACTATGTTCGCGGTTTCGCTTCCATGTACGTCATGGCCGAGGCCATCCGGGTCGCAGCGGAAAAGGGCAGGGTCACAGGGCCGTCGATCCAGGATGCCGCCAGAAGCCTGCGCGATTTCGACCCCATGGGCCTGACTCCGCCCATCAGCTTTTATCCGGATGACCATCGGCCCAATATGTCCGTATACATCTATCAGTTGTTCGAGGATCGGATGGAACTCCTGACCGAACAGACCCTGGAGCGCAAACCGGAATGGCTTGGGCATTAGGAACGGTGGAGGTTGGAACGGGAGCGGGCGTTGCAGCGCTTTCCGTTTGGGCAGCGAAAGAACTAAAATCTCGTTCCGCCGTCTGCTATCCGCAACCATTATTTAACCTGCGAAACAGCAACATCGTCGTTTGGTGGTACTAGCGGAAAATAATGTTATCAAATTCGCAAAAGATAAAGTACAGTCATGGATTTGTTGAAGATTGAAAATCTCGAGGTCGTGTACAACGACGTCATTCTGGTCCTCAAGGGGCTTTCCCTGAAGGCGAGGCAGGGCCGGATCACGGCCCTGCTGGGCCCCAACGGGGCGGGCAAGTCCACCACATTGAAGGCTGTTTCCGGATTGATCCGCACCGAAGACGGCGAAATCACCGAAGGTTCGGTTCTTTACCAGGATCGCCCGATCCACAAGTCCCTGCCGGAACGAATCGTGCGGGACGGCATCTTTCAGGTCATGGAAGGACGCAGGGTCTTCGTGGACCTGAGCGTTGAAGAAAATCTGCGCTGCGGCGGCTTCACCCGCCCCTCGTCAGAATATCCTGAATCCCTGGCCAAGGTGTACGCATATTTTCCACGTTTGCAGGAACGCCGAAAACAGCTTGCCGGATATCTTTCCGGCGGCGAACAGCAAATGCTGGCCATTGGCCGGGCCCTGATGGCCAAGCCCAAGCTGCTGCTTCTGGATGAACCCTCCCTGGGCCTGGCTCCGTTGCTGGTGGAGGAGATCTTCACCATTGTCCAGCGCGTCAACCAGGAGGAAGGGGTAACCATTCTTCTGGTGGAACAGAACGCCCGCGCCGCCCTGAGTATTGCTCAGCATGGGTACATTATGGAAAACGGCCGGATTGTCATGGACGGCACCTCCGAGTCCCTGCTGAACAATCCGGACGTTCAGGAGTTCTACCTTGGCCTGGGTCATGGCGGCGAGAAACGCAGCTACCGCGACGTGAAGCACTATCGTCGACGCAAGCGCTGGCTGGGATAGCAGGCGCACTGCCCATCCTAAGTCCGGCTTTCTTCATGCCGCGGCCTCGCAGATTTTGTCACATCGCTGACAATGTCGCCTCTCGTCTGGTTGTCACCCGGCAGGAAGTGCCGTACCGGGGTGCGGCGGTCCCAGGGCAAGGTGGGGGCCGCATTGGGATGCGATACGACAAGTCCTGTCCGCAAGCCTGCCCCGTGGAGATGAGGAGCGGGCGTCCTTTCTCTGTGCCGAATCGTTACTCCATGCCTTCCTGGCCAATCATACTTCTCACGAGTTTGTTTCCCCCGCCGCGCTTGATCCGGCATTCCGGTCGATGATAACAATGGCACTCAAGAGGTCATTAAATCGACGAAAACCGCGGCATCCGACCGTAACATGGAATAGAATCTATCATGGTTGAGGAAACGAAAGACGCCATTGAGCCCCAACTGCAAGCATTGCGGGACATGTTCCGGCAGCGTTTGGAGGTTGACCTTCCGGAACTGCAACGCCTGGCAGACATGCTTCTGATCCGGAGCAGTCCCTTAATTAAGACGAACCTGATCGAACTGAACCGGATCTTGCACAAGCTGGCCGGTTCCGCCGGAACTTTCGGCTTTTCGGAACTCGGCGCCGCGTCACGGTACCTGGAGATCCGTGTGCAGCAATGGCTGCAGGGCGAAAACCCGAGCCTTCAGGATTTGCATGCCCTGCAGCGGGAAATCCACTCCTTGCGCGTTCATGTCGCCAGACGTCAGCCATCAAGATCATCGATGTCCATGATTCAGGCTGTCGTTGAAAGCATGCGGAAAAGCGACGAGATCAGCATCTGTCTCGCGGAGGCCGAAGAACCGTTTGCCGAGGAATTATCACGTATTTTTGGTCATTTTGGCTACACGGTCAATCGTCACATCCGCCTGGCCGAGGCTGCTGAAGGTCTGCACCGGTCAAAACCGGATGTCCTGATTCTGGATGTGACGTCCCATCCCGATGGGTTGAACACCATTGAGCATGTGGCCCTTTCGCCGGAATTTCAGGGTCTGGATTGCCCCATGATTTTCCTGTCCGACCAGGATACCTTTGAAATCCGAATGCAGGCCGCCAGAATCGGAGCCGAAGGTTTTTTTCTCAAACCCGTAGACATTCCCAGGCTTATTGATCGGGTGGAGCAGATTGTGCGCCGTAGACAGGCCCTGCCGTATCGACTTTTGATTGTGGACGACGATGAGGAACTGGCCCGGCATTATTCCTTGATCCTGCGTGGGGCCGGCATGGAATCCAGAACATTGAGCGATCCGGTGAGCATCTTTGAAGTTCTGGACGAATTTCAACCGGACTTGATCCTGATGGATCTGAACATGCCAGGGTACACCGGCGTCGACCTGGCCCGGGTGATCCGGATGCATGACGACTGGCTCAGCCTGCCCATTATCTATCTGTCCGCGGAAACCGATATCGACCAACAATTGTCGGCCATGAGCAACGGGGGAGACGATTTCCTGACCAAACCCATTTCCGACCGGCATCTGGTGGTCGCCGTTTCGGTGCGTGCCGCACGGATGCGCCAGTTGAACGAATTGATGGTCAAGGACAGCCTGACCGGACTGCTCAAGCACTCCAGGATCAAGGAGCAAATTGCCCTTGAATATTCCAAGGCCAGACGCGTAAACAGCCCTTTATGCGTGGCCATGCTGGACATAGACCATTTCAAGCAGGTCAACGACACCTACGGCCATGCCGTTGGGGATCAGGTGATCAAGGCCCTGGCGCATTTATTAAAGCAACGGCTGCGCAAAAGCGACAGCATCGGGCGCTACGGCGGAGAGGAATTCGCTGTGGCGCTGGTGGATTGCGACGCCGACGCAGCCATCGCGTTACTGGACGACATTCGGATGCGATTCAAGGAAATCCGCTTTTCAGCCGAGAAGGAAAACTTCACTGTGACTCTGAGCGTCGGCGCCATCATGGCCGCTGACTATCCTGAAGCTTCCTCGATACTTGTGGCTGCGGACGAGGCCCTGTACAACGCCAAACGGGGCGGGCGGGACCGGATTTGCCTTGGCGACTGCCTTCAGACGCGGCACGAAAACGAGACCGCACCCCACGAGATGCACGAGGCGGACGGATAGCGGATTAGAGAGTATAGCACTTCATCTTCCGAGTCTTTTTTTGCCGACATCACAAATCCTGGAGAATCGGGCGCGGCTGAACGGCGTGCATGGTCCGGGTCAGCGGGAATTTGACCTCGGCAAGCCACGGGGCTAGATACCCACTTCATTTTGCGCTTGAGAAGGAGACGCTCATGCAACGCCGT
Source organism: Desulfonatronum thiosulfatophilum (assembly GCF_900104215.1). Classification (NCBI taxonomy): domain Bacteria; kingdom Pseudomonadati; phylum Thermodesulfobacteriota; class Desulfovibrionia; order Desulfovibrionales; family Desulfonatronaceae; genus Desulfonatronum; species Desulfonatronum thiosulfatophilum. Next base: position 138,112 of record NZ_FMXO01000007.1, read on the forward strand.
TTGACCCGGATCTTGGTGACGGGAGGTTGCGGTTTTATTGCCTCGAATTTCATTCTCACGCTGTTGGAACAGCGACCCGACCTGCATATCGTCAATCTGGACAAGCTGACGTATGCCGGCAACCGGATGAATCTGCTGGCCCTGGAACAGGACCCACAGCGCCTGGAGCAGCGCGCCCGCTACGTTTTCATCCACGGCGATATTGCTGATCCGGTATTGGTGCCGCGTCTGTTGTCGGAATACCGCATTCAGGCCGTACTCAATTTCGCCGCGGAATCCCATGTGGATCGCTCCATTCACGATTCATCCCCTTTCATCACCACCAACATCCAGGGCGCCCACAACCTGCTGGAAGCTGCCCGCAAGGCGGAGATCGAGCTTTTTCTGCAGGTTTCCACGGATGAGGTTTATGGAACGCTCGGCCCCACGGGGCTGTTCAGCGAACAAACCCCCCTGGCTCCCAACAGCCCGTACTCCGCGTCCAAGGCGTCGGCGGATCTGCTGGTGCGCGCCTACCATGAAACCTATGACCTGCCCACGGTGATCACCCGCTGTTCGAACAACTACGGCCCCTTTCAGTTTCCGGAAAAACTGATTCCCCTGATGCTGACCCTGGCCCAAGAAGATAAACCGTTGCCGGTATACGGCGACGGGGCCAATGTCCGCGATTGGATCCATGTCCTGGATCATTGTCGGGGCGTCGAACTGGCCATGGATCGAGGCCATTCGGGCGCGGTCTACAATTTCGGGGGCAATGCCGAGCGAACGAACATCCAGGTGGTGACCACCCTGCTTGACCTTTTGGGCAAACCTCATTCCTTGATCCGTCATGTCCAGGACAGGCCCGGGCACGACAGGCGCTACGCCATGGACTACACCCTCGCCGCACGGGAACTCGGCTTTGCTCCGAAGTATACCTTTGAGCAGGGGCTACGGGAAACAATCCTGTGGTATCAGGACAACCGGGAATGGCTGGACCGGGTTCAGGACGGCAGCTACCGGGAATTCATGAATGCATGGTATGAGGATCGGCAATGATCTCCCCCACAGCTCCCAAGGTTTTGGTTCTGGGCGGCAAGACGGGGCTGCTGGGGCAATCCCTGTGCGCCAGTCTTACAAAAGCGGGTTGGCAGACTGTTTCCGTTGGGCGTGACGACCTGGATCTCTTCGACCAGGATCGGGTTGCCGCCTTCCTAGACGACCACGAACCGGACATCATTTGCAATACCGTGGCCTATACCCAGGTGGACCAAGCCGAGGACGAACCAGAAGAGGCCGCGCGTCTGAATCATCGGCTGCCCGCAGCCCTGGGCCGGTTGGCCAAGCAACGGAATATCCGGCTGGTCCACTACAGCACCGACTTCGTCTTTGACGGAAAAGCCGCCACGCCGTATTGCTCCGAAAGCCCGACCAGTCCGCAAAGCGTCTACGGCAAGACCAAGCTGGCCGGCGAGAAGGCCCTCCAGGACCTTGGCCTGGACCGGTTGACCATCATCCGCACGGCATGGCTTTTCGGGCCGGGGCGGACCAACTTCGTGGCCAAGATTCTTGCTCTTGCCGCCCAGCGAGCTTCCTTGAACGTCGTCCACGACCAGACCGGCTCTCCCACCTATACCCCGGACCTCGCGGACTATTCCGTGGAACTGCTCAAGGCGGAAGGAACGGGAATTTTTCATCTGGTGAACTGCGGCTGCGCCACATGGTGCGAACTGGCCGGGGCCGCGGTGCAAGCCAAGGGACTGCAGTGCGACGTCTTTCCCATCCCTTCGGACCAGTATCCGCAAAAAGCCAAGCGACCGGCCTATTCGGTGCTGGATACCTGCGCCTTCACAACCCTCACCGGCATCAAGCCCCGCCCCTGGCTCCAGGCACTCAGAGAGTACGTCTTCCAGCACCTCACCTGATCCCACACATCAAAATCTTTGCCGAATCGAAATCCAAATCACAATCGCAATCGAAAACACAATCACCCTCGAACCATAACCCAAACTCAACAGCACATCCCGTATACCTCATACCCGGCGCTGGAATCCGGCTCCCCGCCACCACCACGTCGCCAGCGTCGAGCGCGTCTTGTAACTGCTTTTTTCAGGCCAAAAAACGATCGTTCCTTGACAGAACCTATTCACATATTTATTGGGACTAGCACTCTCTCACATCGAGTGCCAGCAAGGTAAGGCAATATGGAACTGCAAGCACGTGAAATAGGCGTCCTGGTCACGCTCATCGAAGACTATATCCAAACAGCCGCGCCAGTCGGCTCAAGGACTATAGCCAAAAAATCCAACCTGAATCTGAGTCCGGCCAGCATCCGGAACATCATGGCCGACCTGACCGAAAAGGGCTACCTGGAGCAGCCCCACACATCTGCCGGCCGCATCCCATCCTCACAGGGATTTCGTTTTTACGTCGACTCACTGATGAAGTATTCTCCTCTTTCCCCGGAGGAGCGGAATCAGCTTGCGGCCAGCCTGGGCGATGGAAAACTGGACGTATCCGAGTTGTTGCGCAACGCTTCACGACTGCTGTCGGCCTACACCAGGCAGGTGAGCATGATCCTTGCTCCCAAGGCCACGAATATTGGGTTCAAGCACATCGACTTCATCCTGCTGAAGGCCGGTCTGGCCATGGCCATACTGGTGGTGGAGGGCGGCATTGTCCGCAACAAGATCGTGACGATTGACCCCGAACTGGGCACGGATGACCTGACCAAGTACAGCAACTATCTGAACCAGCTTTTTCAGGGCCGGACCCTGTCCCAGGTCCGGAGCAAACTGTTGCAGGAAATGGACGCCGTCCAGCGCGAATATCAGGCGGTCAGCCAGCAGGCGCTGGTTCTGGCCCAACAGGTTTTCAGCGAAAACAGTCCGAGAGAAATGTTCGTCGAAGGCACCGTCAATTTTTTCACCCATCCCGAGTTCGCCAACCCGGCGAAGCTTCAGGAACTTTTGCGGATGCTCGAGGAACGGACCCAGCTTTTGGAAATTCTGGACAAGGTTTCCAAACCCGATGGCATTTCCATCATCTTCGGGCGCGAGGAAGATCAGGAGGGATTGCGAGAATTTACTTTGATCTCGTCGCCCTACCTGGGACAGGACGACCCTCTTGGCGTCGTCGGCATTATCGGGCCGATCCGGATGGATTACGCCAAGGTCGTCCCGTTGGTTGAGTTCACGGCCCAGGTCATCAGCCGACTTTTGAAGAATCGTTTTTGATGGACATCAAGATTTTGCAAGGAGGAATTTCATGCCAGGAAAAGAGCAGAAAGCATCACCGGACAGCAATGCCAAAAACGCTGCCGGAGACAATATCGACATGAAGGATCTCTTGGATAGCGAAGATCAGGTCATGACTGGGGAGCCCGAAGTTGTCGTGGATGACGACGAACTGCTGCGGCTCTGCAAGGAGAAGGTTTGCACGCAATGCCAGGAGCTGGCCAAGGTGCAGGATGAAAAACTGCGCATGGCGGCGGAAACGGAAAACCTGAAAAAAAGATTGCACCGTGAAAAAGAGGAATTCTGCAAATTCGCCACGGAATCCGTGCTCGAAGATCTTTTACCGGTCCTGGACAATCTTGATCTGGCCTTGGAGCATGGACGCAAATCCGGGCAAGGGCTCGATCTCCTCAGCGGCGTGGAAATGACCCGCAAGCTTTTTCTGGACATTCTGAGCCGCCATAATCTGGAGCCTCTCGGTGAAGCCGGAGAGGACTTTGATCCCGCATGGCATGAAGCCCTGGCGCAACAGCCCGACCCGGAACTCGAGCCGGGCAAGATCTGTCAGGTCGTCCAGAAAGGCTATCGCCTGAAAGGCCGTCTGCTTCGGCCGGCCAAGGTGCTGGTCAGCACCGCATGCAGTCCATAACTTTCAATTTCGTCCCTTTACAAGCCGCCATTCAAACTTAACTTGCACAACATACAAAGCTTTCAGGAGGATTTTGAACATGGGAAAAATAATTGGGATTGATCTTGGAACAACCAACAGCTGCGTTTATGTCATGGAAGGCAAGGAGCCGAAGTGCATCTCCAACCCCGAAGGCGGGCGTACTACCCCTTCCATCGTTGCCTTCACGGACAAGGAGCGTCTGGTGGGCGAAATTGCCAAAAGGCAATCCGTAACCAATCCCGAAAAGACGATTTTTGCAATCAAAAGGCTTATGGGCCGCCGGTTCGACGCTCCGGAAATCAAGGCCTGGAAAAGCAATTCTCCCTACAAGATCGTGGAAGGGAGCAACGGCGACTGCTACGTGGACATTGACGGCAAGAAATACAGCGCTCCCGAGATTTCCGCGATGATTCTCCAAAAGCTGAAATCCGATGCAGAGGCCTATCTGGGTGAAACCGTTACCGAAGCCGTGATCACCGTTCCGGCCTATTTCAACGACAGCCAGCGCCAATCCACCAAGGACGCCGGACGCATCGCCGGCCTGGAAGTGAAGCGGATCATCAACGAACCGACCGCGGCCTCCCTGGCCTATGGCTTCGACAAAAAAAAGAACGAAAAGGTCGCGGTCTTCGATCTGGGCGGCGGCACCTTCGATATTTCCATTCTCGAGGTCGGCGACAATGTCGTTGAAGTCAGAGCCACCAACGGCGACACTTTTCTCGGCGGCGAAGATTTCGACCACCGTGTGATTGACTATCTGGTGAACGAATTCAAGCGCGACAACGGCATCGACCTCTCCAAGGACCGCATGGCGCTGCAACGGCTCAAGGAAGCCGGGGAAAAAGCCAAAAAGGAACTTTCCACTTCCATGGAAACCGAGATCAACCTGCCGTTCATCACCGCGGACCAGAACGGGCCCAAGCACTTGCTGATCAAGCTTTCTCGGGCCAAGCTGGAAACCCTGGTGGAAGACTTGGTGGCCAAGACCATTGAGCCTTGCAAAAAAGCTTTGGCGGATGCCGGGTTGAAGACTTCGGACATTGACGAAGTCATCCTGGTCGGCGGCATGACCCGCATGCCCCTGGTCCAGAAAAAGGTGCAGGATTTTTTTGGACGTGAACCGCACAAAGGCGTGAATCCCGACGAAGTGGTGGCCATGGGCGCGGCCATCCAGGGCGGTATCCTGGCCGGCGACGTGAAAGACGTGCTTCTCCTGGACGTGACGCCGCTTTCCCTGGGCATCGAGACCCTGGGCGGAGTCTGCACCAGGTTGATCGATCGCAACACCACCATTCCCACCCGCAAGAGCCAGGTCTTCACCACGGCGGCGGACAATCAGCCTTCGGTGTCCATCCATGTCCTGCAGGGCGAACGGCCCATGGCCTCGGACAACAAGACCCTCGGCCGGTTCGAACTGACCGGCATCCCACCGGCGCCCCGCGGCATGCCCCAGGTCGAAGTCGCCTTTGACATCGACGCCAACGGCATCGTCAACGTTTCCGCGAAGGATCTGGGCACGGGCAAGGAGCAGTCCATCAGGATCACCGCGTCCAGCGGCCTGTCCGAAAGCGAAATCCAGAACCTGGTCAAGGATGCCGAGGCCCATGCCGAGGAGGACAAGAAGAAACAGCAGCTCATCGAAGCCCGCAATCATGCCGACTCGCTGATCTATGCCACGCAGAAATCCATCACGGATCTTGGCGACAAGCTGGATTCCGTGCTTCGCGGGGAGATCGAAACCAAGATCGAGACCCTGAAGAAGCTGATGGAGGGCGATGACGAGGCTGAAATTCGCAAGGCGTCCGAAGAGCTGGCCCAGGCATCGCACAAGCTGGCGGAACAGCTCTATGCCCAGAAAAGTGGCGCGGAACAAGGCCCGCAGTCCGGCGACCAGCCAGGATCGTCCCAGGCTTCCGGCTCCAAGAAAGACGACGACGTCGTGGATGCGGACTACACCGAGGTGAAGTAGCCGCCTCCGCCAGTCGCCTTGACAGGCCGTTCTACGACTATCTATACCTCAAGCCTGACCCGTTCCACGGGTCAGGCTTTTTTTTTGCAGTCTCTCACCTGAGGTTTCCCGGAGTAATTGAATGATTTTGCGGCACATTGCCTCGCTATTACTGTTGTGCATGTTCTTTCTCGTTCTTCTTGGCGGTTGCGTTGAGAAGAAACGCCTGCCCCCCGTCGCTCCTCCCGTGGCGACTACCGTGGAGAGCCTGGTTCTTCAGGCGGACAGAGCCTGGCAGGCCGGCGATTATCAGCGCAGCAAACAGCTGTACGAACTTCTCGTCTCGGAGCCTCTGGATACGTCCCTCCAGTCGTTGGCCTGGGAGCGACTTGCGGTCAGTTCCCTGCGAACCGGCGACTACGCCCGCTCCCAGGATGCCCTGATTCGCGCGGCATTGCATGATCCGACCCTGCGGCAGCAATGGATATGGCATGAGTACAGGGTCAAAGCGCTTCTGGGCATGGGCAGGGGTGACGCAGCCGAGGAATACCTGCGTCAACTGATGGCGCAACCGGAAACACCGTGGTCCCTGCGTTCTTCAGCCGGCGTCCGGCTCTCGGAAATATATCGTGAATTCAGGGACTACGATGCTCTCAGTTCGCTTTTCTCGACCCTGTATGATTTGGCGCCCGACGAAGGCGCCAGGGCCGAGGTGGAGCGTATTGCCGTCCGGATCGCCAGGGAAATCCCGGACAGGGCACTGGAGCACCTTACGGGTCTGGTGCTGCCCGGGGATGTCGCTCTCTTTCCGAACGCCGTGTTCCTGTGGGAGCAACGCCGCCGGGAAGTCACGGAAAGTCCCGAGGCGTGGCCGCAGGTCAGGATGACGTTGAACCGCCTTTTGCAGCAGGGGGATTGGGCCGATGTTGATCCTTTCGCCGCGGAACTGGAAGACCTTGATGAGCAGTTCGGTCTCCCGGGAGTCTGCGTCGGATTGATGGTTCCGCTGGACGGCGTGCTGGCCGAAACCGGCTGGAAAATTGTGCGCGGAGCCGAGGCCGGTCGCAATGCCCTGCTGGAAGACGGCATGACCCTGCGGTTGGAGATCATCAATTCCCAGGCCCAGGACGTGCTGGATACCCTCGCCACGATGGCTCCGGAGTGCGCCATTGTCGGCGGTCCGGTTCAGCGCGAGACCTGGGACCGGATTCAAGCCGCGGGGCTGGCTGCGCATCGTAATTTCTTTACCTTTCTGCCGACCATGGGCGAGGAACAGGAGGGCAGTCTTGCCTGGCGGTTCTTCGGCAGCCCGCGGGATCAGGTCCATGCCCTGGCCGACCTGGCAATAAATGAAATGGGCATTCACGACATGGCGGTGCTGTTCCCCCAGGACCGTTTCGGAGAGCACATGGGTGAGGCCTTTACCGCCGAAGTGTCCAACCTGGGAGGGCGCGTTAGGGGATACAGAAGTTACCAGCCCGGGGAGCATGCGACGTGGGGCGAGTCCGTGGCCGGACTTTTGGGCGTACAGGCACAAGTCCGCCGGGGGCGAAACGAAGAAGCCCGGATGCCCAATCCGCCGTTCCAGGCGATCTTCATTCCGGACAGCCTGCGCAACGCGGAGATGCTTCTTCCGCAGTTTTTCTACTATGATGAACAGCGGCTGCTTATTCTCGGTCCTGAAATATGGAGTCAATCATGGATTCGACGCGCGGAGCAAATGGAGCAGCAGTACTTCCGGCTGGCGGTCATGCCCGGCGGATGGTGGCCTGAAAATCCGTCCCCCGCGACCAGGGAACTGACGCGGCTTGCCGAGGAATCTGGCCAGCCCGTCGATTTCTGGGTGGCTCTGGGCTATGACTTCATCCGCATGAGCTCCCGGCTGGGCCACACCTCCCGGGTCCTGCCGCCTGAAAGGCTGAATGCCTTGTTGTGGGAAGCCGCGGATTTCGAATGGAGCATGGCGCCGCTGTTCTGGGACGAACAAGGCAGGGCCCGCCAATCCATGTTCCTCTTCCAACCGACATCCCGGGGTCTGACCATCATGGATCCGGTCGCGCTGCGCAACCAGATTGACCGGATTCGGATGCGTTTTTCCCGGTGATGTTTGTCTCTTCGCCGTCATAAACAGCAAGTATTCTGACGACATGTCTTCAAAATCCTCCAGGAGCTGGAAATGAGCATTAGTACTGATGAAGTGGCCAAGGTGGCTGGTTTAGCCAGGCTGAATCTGAAACCGGAAAAGCTCGAGCAGTTTGCCGGCCAGTTTAACGATATTCTCGGCTACATGGAAAAGTTGAACGAACTGGACACCTCCGGAGTGGAGCCGCTGTTTTCGCCGGTGAACCATGAAACGGTCTTCCGGGACGACGACGTCCGGCAGGAGTACAGCCGGGAGGAAATTTTGGCCAACGCCCCGGAAACCGACGGAAGCTACTTCATCGTTCCTCGTATTGTCGGCTGATTCGTATTGTTGAGCATTGCCGACGTTCACCCATTTCGTTCAATTTCATTAAAACAATAGATCAAGGTCATTCATGTCTGAATTCCATTTGCACTCCATGGCTGCGATTCGCCGGCAACTGGCCGCCGGCGAAGTCCGGGTCGAGGACGTGGTCCGTTCCTGTCTGGACCGGATGGACGCTCTGGAACCGTCCATCCGCGCCTTCGTCACCCGGGCCGACGAGCAGGCCCTGAACCAGGCCCGGGAAATGGACCGCGTCGGGCCTGGAGCGGACAGCCCGGCAACCAAGCCTTTGTGGGGCGTGCCCCTGGTCATCAAGGACGTGCTGACCACCAGGGGAATACGGACCACCTGCGGCTCAAAGATGCTGGACAACTTCACGCCGTGCTTCGATGCCGAGGCCGTGACCCGGCTGCGCGATGCCGGGGCCGTCATCCTGGGCAAGGTAAACATGGATGAATTCGCCATGGGTTCTTCCACGGAAAATTCCGCCTACAACACCACGGCCAACCCCTGGAAGCTGGACGCCGTGCCCGGCGGTTCCAGCGGCGGCTCGGCCGCTGCCGTGGCCGCGCGGATGGGCTTTGCCGCTCTGGGCACGGATACCGGCGGATCCATCCGTCAGCCCGCGGCCTTCTGCGGCGTGGTCGGGCTCAAGCCCAGCTACGGGCGTGTCTCCCGTTACGGCCTGGTGGCCTACGCATCCTCCCTGGACCAGATCGGCCCAATGACTTTGAGCGTTGAAGACGCCGCACTGTTGCTGCGGGTTATCGCCGGTCATGATCCCAAGGATTCCACCAGCGCCGACCGGCCCGTGCCGGATTATCCGGCCCTGCTGGCCGAGCGCGCCGATCTTGCCGGCCTGCGCATCGGCATGCCCGAGGAGTTCTGGGGCGAGGACGGCCTGGAGCCGGACGTGGCCGAAGGCTGTCGGCAGGCCACGGCCCTGGCCGAGGAACTGGGCGCGACCTGCGTGCCGATCTCTCTGCCGCATACGCCCTATGCCGTAGCCGCATATTATGTTGTGGCCACGGCCGAGGCCAGCTCCAATCTGGCTCGGTTTGACGGAGTGCGCTACGGGTTTCGGGACAAGGACGCCCAAGACCTTATCGAGATGTACCGCAATTCCCGCAGCAAGGGCTTCGGCGAGGAGGTTCAGCGCCGGATCATGCTCGGCACCTACGTGCTGTCATCGGGCTACTACGACGCCTATTACAAGAAGGCCGCCCAGGTCCGCCGTCTGATCCAGCAGGATTTTCTGGCGGCCTTTGAGCGTTGCGACGTGATCTGCGGACCGGTCACGCCCACAACCGCTTTCGGCATGGGCGAGAAGACCTCGGACCCGCTGCAGATGTATTTGACCGACATCTTCACCATCTCCCTGAATTTGGCCGGCCTGCCCGGCCTGAGCCTGCCCGTCGGCCTGGGCAAGCGCAGCGGCCTGCCGGTGGGAATGCAGATTTTCGGTCCGGCTTTTCGGGAGGACCTGCTGCTCCAGGTTGGCCATGTCCTGGAACGACGCCTGCCTCGGCTGCCCCTGCCCACCGGAGTTTCCGCCCTGATCCGATGACCGTTGCCGTGGCCGTCAGCGGGGGCCGGGACAGCCTGCTGGCCCTGGCCCTGCTCCGGCGGCAGGAACGCGATTTGGTCGCGGTCCATGCCATGCTGGCTTCCGAGACTGATCCCGCGGTCCTGGCCGGACTGCGGGGAAACTGCCGCGCCCTGGGCGTTGCGTTCCAGGTTCTGGACCTGCGTGAACAGTTCGAGGAGCTGGTGGTTGCGCCCTACATCCAAAGCTATTTGGAGGGCCGCACGCCAAACCCGTGCGTCTGGTGCAACGTCAGGATCAAGTTCGGCCTGCTTCTGGATGCCGTCCGGGAACAGGGTGCCAGCACCCTGGCCACCGGCCATTACGCCCGCCTGAAGCTTGAGGACAGCCGCCCAGGACTGTGGCGGGGAACGGATGCGGCCAAGGATCAGAGCTACTTTTTGGCCCTGCTCTCCCCGGAACAGCTCCGGCCTGCGGCCTTCCCCCTGGAAGATCATCACAAGCAGGACGTCCTGCCGGAACTTGATCGCTTGGGACTGACGCCGCCGCTGCCCGGCGAAAGCCAGGAGGTCTGCTTCATTGCTGACGATTACCGGGATTTCCTGGCCCGACGGCTACCGAACCTGCCGCCTCCCGGTCCCATTGTCCTTGAGGATGGCAGAACCGTGGGCCGGCACAAGGGCTTGTGGCGCTACACCATCGGCCAGCGCAAGGGATTGGATATTGCCTGGAGCAAACCGCTTTATGTATTGCGCAAGGACGTGGCCACCAATCAACTGGTCGTGGGCGAACGCACCAGATTGCTCAGTGACGCCTGCCGGCTGGAATCCGTCAATTTTCTGGTCCCGCCCTCGGTCTGGCCGGATAATCTTCTCTTGCAGACCCGCTACCGCCAACGACCTGAACCGGCCCGTCTGACATCGCCGCCGGAAACCAACCACGAATCACCATCCGTTTCCGATATGATTGTGCTGTCATACCCCGACCCCCGCGAACCCGCTGCATCCGGTCAGATCGGCGTGATCTACTCCACACAGGGCCAGGTCCTGGCAGGCGGAGTGATCAGCTCCTGATTTTTTTTATTTGAAGAAACAGACAATGCAATTTTTCTTGACCACCTTCGGTTGCAAGGTCAATCAATACGAATCCCAAGTCATTCTGGAACGCTGGACAGGGCAGGGGCATGTGCAGGTTGCTGACGCCTCACAAGCTGAAGTGATTCTGGTGCATTCCTGTGCCGTGACCGGCAAAGCCGTGGCGGATCTGCGCAAGTCCGTGGCCGCATTGCACAGGGCAGCACCGGATGCGGAGATCGTGATCGCCGGATGCGCTGCCCAGACCTTTGCCTCGGAACTGACCGGACTTGGCGGCGTATCAAGGGTTGTCGGCCTGAAGGACCGCGAACAGCTCCTGCGCGGGCCGCTGCCGTTTCCTGCTCGGGATTCGGCAGAAGATCATGGAAGCATGCTCGCCGGGATCAGCCGTTTTCAGCGGGCCCGTGCCCAGGTGAAGGTTCAGGACGGCTGCTCCCATGGGTGCACCTACTGCATCGTACCCTTGGCTAGAGGGGCGGCTCGGAGCCGGGAGCCGGGAGCGGTGGTGGAAGAGGTGGGCAATCTGTTGGCCGCGGGATACCGGGAGGTGAGCCTGATCGGTATTAACCTGCGGCTTTACGGGCGGGGTCTGGATGAGCGGATGGATTTTTGGGATCTGGTGCGGACTTTGGAACGAACTTTCGCGCCGAAGTGGGCGGGCCGGGCGAGATTCCGGCTCAGCTCGCTGGATCCGGCGATGCTGGGAGCCAAGGCCATGGACGTGATCGCCGGCTCCCGGATGCTCTGTCCGCACCTGCACCTTTCGCTGCAAAGCGCCAGCGAGTCCGTATTGGCAGCCATGAATCGCGGGCATTACCGACCCGGACCGGTGCAGGAATTTTGCCGCGAACTGTCAGCGCATCTCGGGGTGCTCGCCCTGGGCGCGGACCTGCTGACCGGTTTTCCCGGTGAAGAGGACGCGCACTTCCAGGAAACCCTGGATTTCTGCTCCGCCTTGCCCCTGACCTACGCTCACGTCTTTCCCTTTTCGCCTCGCCCCGGAACCCCGGCGGCCGAACGTACGGACCCGGTGCCGGAAAACGTGCGCCATGGGCGGGCCAAGGTATTGCGGGGACTGGCGGATCAAAAACGCAGGCAGTTCTGGAGCGATCTCGTGCAACGGGAAGAGCTGACCATGGTCGTGGAAGGCGACGATCCTGGGCAGGGCATGTGTGAATACTACGTACCATGCCGGCTCGAATCGGATGCGCCGGGCGGGGCTGTTCGCGAGTTGCTCCGTGTTCGTCCTCTACGCGCCGGAAAAAAGGCTTTGGTCTGCCTCCCGTTAAGGGACCAGGATCACTCGGGTTGAATCGTGATCGTCAACGGAATGGCATGTAGGTCATGGCTCCTGGGCTCCGTCTGGCCCAGTTTCCACTGGAGCCGGGAGGCGGGCAAATCAAGCGTATCGGCCACCTCCTCGACGATTTTGCGGATGTTGATCACCGGATGTCGTGAAAAAACAGCGGGCAGGCCGTAGGTCAGGTTGCAGGCCAGGCACTTGCCGGGACGTTGAACCAGCAAGAACTGAAACTGCACTTTTTCGCCGTTTGCGCCGGCGAAGCCCATTTGAATGTCAAATGCCGCATCATCGGCATCCCCGTACAAGGCTTCAAAAAAATCATGGCTGCGTTCAGGTGGGAAAATTTGCTCGAGCACTTCCGGTGTGAACACTGCCTGCATGTTTTGTGATGTCATAACAGTATCTTTTTGATATTATTAAGTGAAATATTGTTTGCCAATTGCCCTCAGCGGCCGGATACTGCAAGCAATGTCCATGGCTGTCAACAATCCGAATGAAGAGTCGCGATAACTACTCGGGCGAGTTTTGTTTTTCCCTATTGCTTACGCCGCTCCACGGTACAGCTTGCCACCGGCTCCGGCCCGGTCTAGGTTCTTCAGAGCCGCCGCGATGAGGAGATACAAATGGAAGAAGCAGCCAATCTGACAAGTCTGGCCCCGGTCATGTTGATTTTCATTTCCGCTGCCTTTACGGACAACATCTTGTTGGCCCGCTTTCTAGGGATGTGTTCGGTTCTGGGCGTATCCAAGAAGGTGGACACCAGCCTGGGGCTGGGGGCAGCGGTGATCTTCGTGACCACCTGCACTTCGGGATTGAACTATCTCGTCTATAAGTATCTGCTTGTTCCATTGGAGCTGGAGTATCTGCGACTGATTGTGTTCATCGTGGTTATTGCCGCCTTTGTTCAGTTCGTGGAAATGCTCGTGGAACGTGTCTCCGAAGGACTGTATAACGCCCTGGGAATTTTTCTGCCGCTGATCACGGTTAACTGTGCCATTCTTGGTGTATCCCTGTTCATGCTCGGCACGCCTTACAATCTCCTGCAAACCTTGGCCTTCGGCGCCGGCGCCGGCACAGGCTGGGCGCTTGCCATTGCCATCATCGGAGGCATCCGGGAGAAGATCAACGAACAGGCGCTGCCCCGCGGACTGGCCGGCCCCGGCATCACCTTGATCATTATCGGGATCATGTCTTTGGCATTTATCGGTTTTTCCGGTATGATCAAGATCTAATGCAACTTCTGAGCTGATTCATGTAACCATCAATAATGATTGCGCCAATGCTCCTTCCTTCTGAACCTGCAACTTCCAAAACCACATGATTTTTTCCATCGGCGTAGCTGTTGGATTTCTTTCGACCGTCACGCTTTTGCTGGCGTTGCTTCTGCTGTTCGCCGAACGCAGGATTCTCAATTACGGTCCCTGCACCCTGGACATCAACGAGGGCAGGAAGACCCTGGTGGTGAACGGCGGTTCGACGTTGCTTTCCAGCCTCGGCGAGAACGAGATCTTCATTCCTTCGGCCTGCGGCGGACGGGGAACCTGCGCCTACTGCAAGGTCAAGGTTCTGGAAGGGGGTGGAGTGATCGGTCCGGTGGAAGAGTCCAATCTTTCATCTGAGGATGCCAAAAAGGGGGTGCGGCTTTCCTGCCAGGTCAAGGTGCGACAGGACATCAAGCTGGTGATCCCGGACGAATTGTTCCTCGCGAAACGTTTCCAGGGCAAACTGATTCGCAAAAGGCTATTGACCTACGACATCGTCGAGCTTCGGATTGCCCTGATTCAGCCGGAAACCATTCAGTTCGCCGCGGGGCAGTACATCCAGTTGGAGTCCCAGGAGTATCTGGGGCGGGATGCGGTGATGCGGGCCTACTCCATTTCCTCGGTCCCCTCGGATGATCGGCATGTGGAGGTGATCATCCGCAGAATGCCCGAGGGCATCTGCACCACCTGGGTTTTCGACCATCTCGAAGAAGGCCGGGAACTCAATCTGAGCGGGCCCTACGGCGACTTCAAGCTCAAGGAAAGCAAGGCGCCTGCGGTTTTCCTGGCCGGGGGCAGCGGAATGGCGCCCATCTGGAGCATCCTCAGGGACATGAAGGAACAAGGAGACGACCGGGAATCCTATTATTTTTTCAGCGGTCGCAACCAGGACGACCTCTTTTTCACCGAGGAACTTTTCGCCCTGGAAAAGGAACTGCCCAACTTCCGCTACATCCCCTGCCTGACCCGGGAAGACAAGGGTTCCAGCTGGCAGGGCGAGCGCGGGCGTGTCCCCTTCATCCTGCCCAAATACATCCCCGATGCGACAAAATTTGAAGCCTACCTCTGCGGGTCATCCAACTTCATCGATTCCTGTGCCGCCGCCCTGAAACAGGCAGGCATCAACGAGAACAGCATTTTCTACGACAAGTTCGAGTAGCCCAGAGCTTCGACGATCCAACCGGTTCACGTTCCGGAAACGCTGATCATGGAAAAGTCGTTTCCGGTCAGGCAGCGTCCGCCGTCGGCCGTGATCTCGAAGGTGTTCTCCACGCCGACCATGCCCAGCCCCGGCAGGCCGATCTTGGGTTCCAGGGCCATGACCATGCCTTCTTCCAGTGGGTCCTCGAATCCTTTGGCCAGTGCCGGCCATTCGTCGATGGCCAGGCCGATGCCGTGCCCCAGGAAACGGACCTTGTTCCCTCCCAGGGCCATGAATCCCTCGGACCAGCCCTCCCGGTCGGCCCACTCCCAGCAGTGCTGAAAGAGTCGGCCGGGGATCGCGCCGGGACGCAGGTTCTCCGCCAGCCAGTTCTGGACGGAAATGCAGAAGTCGTGCGCTTGGCGAGGCTGATGGGGAATGTCCGCGGCGCTGCCCGCCCAGTAGATCTGCGTCTTGTCCGTATGGTAGCCTTCCAGGCCGAAACCCACGTCCAGAACCAGCGGTTCGCCGCTTTTCCACACTTTTCCGGCATAGCCCATATGCGTGACAGCCGGATGCTGCCCGCGCAGCCCTACAGGTCCGTCGAACACGCTGGGATAATTGGCGCTGTCTCCGGCAGAGACATGGCCCAGAAAAATTTCCTCACCTGGGTTTTGCATACGCAACAGGCCATGATGGCCCTGGCTGAAAAAGACGTCCCAGATCTGGACGGAGATTTCGCGTTCGGTCATTCCCGGCGCAATTTGCGCGGGCAGCAGCTCCCGGAGGCAATGGTCGTGCCGGGCGCCGATCAGGCGCATCTTGGCCAGTTCCCAGGGCGTCTTCACGGCTCTGGTCTTGTGGATGATGCTGTCTCCGGCGACCAATTCATGCGCCTTTAGATGCCTGTCCAGTCCCTGACCCAGAGCCCAGGACAGCCCGGTCATTTCCACCGCGGCCACGGCCGATAGCTCGGATCCCGCCTCCTTGATCAGACCGGGCAGTTCACGAAACGAGCGGTAACTGAACACCTGTTCCACGCTTGATTCCAGTCGGACCCGCTCGATGCCTTTCCGGACCAGCAGAACGGGCGGACCTTCCAGAGGCAGCCAGAAAACGCCGTTGGCCCAGGTTCCGGTGAAGTAGTAGATATTCATGCGGGAGAAGACGAGGATTCCGCCCGCGCCAGGCAGGGCAGTCCGCATCAGTCCACGGCATCGTTCCCAGCGCAAGGACAGTTCTTCTTCGGCGATCCGCTCCAACGCTTCAAACGCCATCTTATTCTCCATTATTCCTGCTCGGCCTCAACCAAGGTATAATCCATTTTTCGGCGCATCGGCGTGAATCCGGCTCCCTGCACAATGGCGCGCAGTTCCTCTTCCGGCAGCAGAAAGCGCACGCCGGCGGCGGCGACCACGTTTTCCTCAATCATGGTCGAGCCCATGTCGTCCGCCCCCCAGAGCAGGGCCATCTGGCCGACGGACGGCCCCTGGGTCACCCAGGAGGCCTGGATGTGCGGGATGTTGTCCAGAAAAAGGCGGCTCAGGGCCAGGAACTTGAGATACTCCACGGAGGAAGCCTCGGGGACGTCGATTTTGGTGTTCCGGGGCTGGAAGGTCCAGGGGATGAATGCCGTGAAGCCGCCAGTCGCATCTTGCAGTGCGCGCAGCTTTTCCAGGTGCTCCAACCGGTCTTTAATTGACTCGCCATGACCGAACATCATGGTCGCGGTGGTTTTCAATCCCTGGCCATGGGCGCAGGCCATGACCTCCAGCCAGGCGTCGGCGGAACACTTTTGCGGGGAAATCCTGTCGCGGACATGATCCACCAGAATTTCCGCGCCCCCGCCGGGTATGGAATCCAAGCCCGCTTCGGACAGCCTGGCCACCACATCCGCGATGCTCAACCCGGATGATTCCGCCAGGTAGGCGATTTCCGGCGGGGAAAAACCGTGCACGGCCACCTCTGGAAAATCCCGCTTCAGAAAGCGGAGCATTTCAAGATAATAATCCAACCCCAGTTCCGGATTCATCCCGCCCTGAAGCAGAATTTGCCGTCCGCCCAGCTCCAAGGTTTCCTGGACCTTGATCCCAAGCTCCTCACGACTCAGAACATATCCTTCGGCATGGCCCGGAGGACGATAGAAGGCGCAAAATCGGCATCCGGAAACGCAGATGTTGGTGTAGTTGATGTTCCTGTCCACGATATATGTAACCACCGGCCGGGGATGCAGGGCCATTCTTCGCGCATGGGCCATGGCTCCGAGCTCGATGACGTCCTGTTCGTTCCACAGTTTCAATGCTTCCGTCGTAGTGATTCGCTGCTGCGCCATATTCAACTCCTGACCATGTGGACAATTTTCATCGAGATGATGTGTTTATATGTACGGACCGAGCTTTCGTATCAGATATTCGCCGTGGCGAAAACTCATATGAAATTGCAGATATCGGGCATGTTTACTTGCCAAGAACCGTAGAGTAGAAAAGTCCTTTGTGTCTTTTCAGCCAATACGAGCCGAATCTCTTATTTTACGATTTGCAGGTTCAGGATCGCAATATTGGCTTTAACATGGTGCCGAAAGGCGCGAGGCTTTCAAGGAGACGTGCCCATGCTCCATCTTTCAGAGCTAGCCGCCCGATTGGCTCAGGTCAAGACAATAGCCGTAGTCGGCGCCAAGGACGTTCCTGGACGACCCGTGGATCGTGTCGGCCGCTACCTGATCGGCCGTGGTTTCAAGATTTTTCCGGTCCATCCCGTTAGGCGGGACGTCTGGGGCTTGCCCACCTATGCCCGGCTCATTGATATTCCCGAACCTATCGATCTGGTGGATGTGTTTCGAGCGCCCCAGTTCTGCGCGGAACACGCCCGGGAAGTTCTGGAACTGAATCCTCTGCCGGCGATATTCTGGATGCAGTCCGGCATTTCCAATGCCGAAGCTCGAACTTTGCTGCAAGCAGCCGGGGTTTTCGTGGTTGAAGACCTTTGTCTGATGATTGAACATCAACATCTTTAATCCCCTATGACGAACCAGACATCTTCTGCTTCCTTTTCGACTCCCGAAGCCTTCATCTGTCTGCGCTGCGGCAATTGCTGTCACGGTGAAGGCGGCATCGTGCTCAACGATTCAGATGTGCACCGGCTTTGCAATCACCTGGACCTGGACTTGGCCTCCTTTGCCGCGGTCTATATGGAAAGCGTGAACGGCAAGAATCGATTACGCACCAATGAACAAGGCTGGTGTATCTTTTTCGAACAGGGGTGCGCGGTGCATCCCGCGAAGCCGGCCGTGTGCCAGGCTTGGCCTTTTTTTCGGGGCAACATGGTGGACGCGAACAGCTGGCTGATGGCCCAGGACGCCTGCCCCGGCATCAACAATGAAACCGGTCATCAGGAGTTTGTCGCCCAAGGTAACTCCTATCTTCAGGATCTGGATTTGGAACCGTCCACGGCTACGAGTCCGAATGCCCTGAACAGATCCACGTAAGATGCCCGTTCGATGAGGTGACGGCTGATGGACGAAATCCAGACTGTCCCATGGTCGGCAATTCCGGACAGCAGCCTCTTTGCCCACTGATTTGGCCATGTCTTTGGATCTCAGCTACAAAATTCTTCAGGTCGCTCCAAATGCCGGCCTTGAGGAGGTCAAAAAAGCCTTCCGCAGGTTGGCTTTCGCCTATCATCCTGACCTTCATCCAGACATGCCCGAGGCGTCGCGCCGCTTTCAGGAATTGAACGAGGCCTACATCAAGGTGTCCCGGCATCTGGGAAATCAACCCGAAGCAAGTCGAACGACGCCTCCTCCGCGCCGGGAATCTCCCGGGGCGACTTCAAAAGACCGAACATCCGCCAAGGAAAGCTTCGGCAAAGCCCGGTACGCCGACCGGGAAACAGCCCATTCCAGATATCGCCGACAAGCCGCGTACCAGCGCGAGGATCTGCTCAAGGATCTGCTTAAGGATCCGTTTGCCCGCCAAGTCTACGAGGATATTTACAGCCGTGTCCGGGGAACAGGGCAGGGTAAGCCCGGCGAATCGGCTGAAGAGCATGCCAAAAAGGTGCTTCGCGTGGAATGGGGCACACGCAAGCTGGAACTGGACTTGTCCAAGTCCATCAGAACCCGGCTGCAGGATTGGTTCAGACACCAGCTTGACGACCACCAGACCATCTCGTTTCCCCGCAACCAGCTTCTTCCCGGCAAAACCGTGCGCATCCAAATCCAGCAGGGGTGGCGCGGCCCCGCCGCAACTCTGGAAATCAACCTGCCTCCGGACTTTGCTCCATCCAAACCCATCCGCCTTAAAGGAAAAGGTCGAAAAATCGGCCCGTGGCAAGGTGACTTGTACCTGCGCATCGTGCCACGGGACTCGTAAGTTTTGGGCAGAGACGTGTGAAGTGCTGCTCCCGTTTCCGGATCAATTATATGGCATGCTTGGGCAATTCAGCGTTCAGAAGGTCCTGTCCAGGGCCAGGTGCGAACAGTAGCCGGTAACCGAGGCTAGGTAGAAGGGCACAACCGAGACGAGAGAACGGTCGTAGAAAACCATTGGCAGGATGATGATCGGCAATGGCACCAGAAACATGGCCCACCAGCTGTGGGTCCAGCCGCGGTGGTGGCCGACGGCCGGAAGCAGGGCGCAGAACCCCAGGATCGCGGCCAGCCTGAAGCGGCCCTGGATCATCAGCACCAGGTAGACCGCCAGCAGCGCTCCGTAAAACAGCACACGACCCTTGGAATCCGTGTCCACGTCCGGGAACAGCGCGCTGAGCAGGGCGATCAGGGCCAGAAACATCAGCGTCTGGTGGTCCGGCTGATAGACTCCCAACCAGAGAACCAACGTCAAAACCAATCCAAAAAAAAGCGCACCCCCGAAAAGGTGCGCCTTGAAACCAGGCATGATTTGTCTCCAAATCGGATTATGAGCCGTTCAGCTACAGCTCCTAAAACATGTCCTTTTGATTTTCCTCAATCGTTTTTTCAATGGTCTGCCGCAGTTTTTCGGGCAGCCCCATGATGTCGACGTTCAGGAAGCCGCGGACGATGGTGGACGTGGCTTCGTCCTCGTCCAGGCCGCGAGCCATGAGGTATTCGATCTCTTCCTGGGCGATCTTGCCCACGGCCGCCTCGTGGGACAGCTCCACCCCGGCGATGGTCCCTTCCAATTCCGGAATGGCATGGATGATGCCGTTGCCGAGGATCAGCCCTTTGCATTCCAGATGGCCCTTGGATGGCACATGGCTTCCGATGATGTGTCCCCGAGCGATGATCTTGCCGCCGGTGGTGATGGTTCGGGAGATGATCTCCCCGCGTGTCTCCGGTGCATTCAGAAATATTCGATTGCCGGTGTCCACCAGAGAACCTGTCGGCGCGACAATGATGGAGTTGAACCGGGCCACGGCCCGGGGGCCGTTCAAATGAATGGAAGGATAAGACTGTACGGATTCCACGGGCTTGAGCAGAACGTAGTTGCTCTGGAACTCGCCGTCCTCTTCGACTACGCCCACGGTGCGCGGCCGGACCATGACCTTCTCGCCCCAGTTGTGGATCATGGTGAAGGTCAGCTTGCCGCCCTTTTTGATATAGATTTCGGAGATGCCCAGGTGCAGGGCGGACTGCTGGTTGTGGGCCGTGGCGCATCCGGTGATGACATGCAGTTCGGCGCCTTCCTCCACGACAATGATGTTGTGCACGTTTTGGGCTACGGCCTCGCCCTTGATGAACAAGCAGGACTGGACCGGCTCGGTGATCTTCATTCCCGCTTTGGCCCGGATGAAGTAGCCGCCATGCAATCCTTCCTTGGCGGCCATGCGGGTAAAATCATCCTGCTCCTTTTTCACGGCAGCCCAGAAGTATTCCGGCAAGCCGTCGTACTTCTCCAGAGCTTTGGTGATGTCCAGGATTTCCACGTTGGGATCGCAGGAATCACAGTGCACGTTCTTGTGGTCCACCTGCAGATACGTTCCGCTTCGGCTCGCCTGATCCAAATCAACGCCGGACATCAGCAGACGCTCCTTGTCTTCCGGACTCAAGGAGCGGAAGTCGACCAAGCCGTCGTCCTTTTTTGCGAACGCAAACCTGGAAACATCCATGCCCGCGGGCTTGCCGGCGTTTTTTTGTTCCGGTTTTTCGACTATTTCAGACATCGCACACACTCCTTGTAGCCAAACTTGCCGATATGTTCGAGGATCACCCGTGGACTGGCCTCGCAGCAAAGCACGCCGTCATGCAGCACCTGACCGCGATCCGCGTGGATATAGTCAAGGATGTACCCGGTGTGGGTGATGATCAGGCCGGAAGTGTGGCGCTTGGCCCGCAAATCCTTCAGGCTCAGATCCAGCTTCGGTTCCTGTGAGCCATTGAGCAGTTCGCGCACGGTATTGCCGATCAGAGCCATGTTTTCCAGATCCACTCCGGATTCCGGCTCGTCGAACAGCAGCAACGACGGCTTCTGGGCCATCAGCTGGAGCAGTTCGGAGCGCTTGATCTCTCCCCCGGAAAAACCCGCATTGATGTCCCGCTCCAGGAATTGATCAAAATTGACTTTTCGGGCCAGAGCGTCCACATCGACTTCTCGGTCGCGATGGTGGGCGCACATGGAGATCAGGTGCCGCGTCTTCAGGCCGTGGATGGTCGGGGGGCGCTGGAAAGACATTCCGATCCCCAGACGGGCCCGCTCGTAGATCGGTGCATGGGTGATGTCTTTGCCCTTGAAGGTAATTTTTCCCTTGGTAACGTTGTAATTCGCAAATCCCATCAGCGTCATCAACAGCGAAGTCTTGCCGGAGCCGTTGGGGCCGAACAGAATGAACGTCTCTCCATCCTGTATTTCCAGACTGACGCCCTTAAGTACCTGTCGGTCGTCAATGGAAACATGGAGATCTTCGATCAGCAGCATAATCTTTCCCTCACCTAGTATGTTTGTAAACAGCGAAACATGGTATGCGCTTCCCCATGCCAAGTCCAGTTATATGCATCATATTGCGCTGTTTCATGAATATTTTTCTTGCCAACCTTGGTGCTTTGCAATAAAGAGAAACGTGGGCGGTTAACTCAGTGGTTAGAGTGCCATCTTCACACGGTGGAAGTCCGGGGTTCAAATCCCCGACCGCCCACCACCGGTAAATCAAGGAATCCAGGCCATGCCCGGATTCCTTTTTTTATGCCATGAAGGCGGAGGTTGCGTATTGTATCAACCACCATTTGGCGGCAACAGCATCTCCATCAACCCAATAATTCGTTTTTATGACCTTTTCGCGTTGTTGACATAAATGAAATGTTTTCTTTCAGGAATGACAATAATGTTGCGGGAGTTCATTGCGGGTCTCGGGTGGACAGCAGCGGAAACGAGAAGAATCAAGCGCTTGTGTCCGGCAGGATGGCATATACTCGGCCAATGCACTCACTGGGGCATGTAATATGCTTATGCAGGTCCGCTCAATACAAACGCAGGTCGGCATTTGCCATCCTGCTTCGGCCCGCGTTCCTCTTCAAGGACACGCCGAGCATTCTTGAATCAACGGCATCAATCATTCCAAAACCACCACCGGCGAGAAGAGAAAATGACGAAACCCCATCTGCCCCTTTCTTTCAGTGAAATCGATATGGCTTTGGAAGGGAGCGGGCTGATCACCCTGCCGGGGAGGGCGACGATTACGCTGGAGAGTGCGTTTCAGCCCGTGTACAGTCTGGCCCACAAGCGCATGATCGGCATGGAGGCTCTGATTCGGGCCAAGGATGATCAGGGGCGGTCCATCAGTCCGCCCGCGCTGTTCAGTGCATGCAACGGCATTACGGAACTGATCGTTCTGGACCGGATGGCCCGCCATGTCCATGTTCGCAATTTTACCCTGCTGAACGATCCCCTGAGCTGGCTTTTTCTCAATGTTCACCCACGAGTCGTCCAGCAAGGAAAGAAGATGGGATCTTTTTTCAGCGAATTGCTGGACCGGTTCGCATTGCCCGCCCACCGCGTGGTGATAGAGATCGTTGAGCACCCCATCGAGGATACAAATCTGTTGCAGGAGACGGTGGAGTACTACAAAAGCCTCGGATGCCTGATCGCCCTTGATGACTTCGGGGCCGGAGGATCGAATTTCGAGCGAGTCTGGAGCCTCAAACCGCATATCATCAAGCTGGATCGCAGCTTTGTGGTTCAGGCCACGGCGCGGCCCGATACCAGGGACATCCTGCCGGACCTGGTCTATTTGCTGCGTCAGGCTGGGTGCCTGGTGCTCATGGAGGGGGTGGAAACCTTCGAGCAGGCTCTTATAGCCATGGAATCGGGCGTAGATTTCGTTCAGGGATATCATTTCGCCATGCCGACACCCAACCCGATGGCCATGCGGGAATTCAGCTTTGATGCGCTGTTTTCCTTCTTCAAGTCATTTGCTCAAAACGAGGAGACGTCCAAGCAGGACAAGATCCGTCATTATCAAAAGCTGTTCGACGAGATGGTCCGGGAAGTGGAGTCCGGAATCTCCCTGGAAGTCGCCGGCAGGACATTTTTTGCCCACGAGAAATGTGTCCGCTGTTTTCTAATCACGAGCGACGGCGCCCAGGTCGGGCTGAACATGCTTTCACCAAAATACGCCCAGAACCAGGACCCCCGCTTCAAGCCGCTGGAGAACACCAGCGACGCGGACTGGTCACGGCGGTTCTATCTGCGGCGAGCAGTGGCAAATCCCGGCCGCGTTCAGTGCACCCGCCCCTACCTGTCCCTGACCGGTGCGCATATGTGCGTGACGTTTTCCCGGACCGTCCAGACACCGCAAGGAACACTGGTACTCTGCTGTGACGTGAACTGGGATTGACCCTTCACCTGGCGGAGCGATGGCTGTTGACTGAATCATGCCAGGCTCCTTTAACGGCATCAGCCGCAAAGCCTGTTGATGGCCAACTCCAGATCCTTCATTCGCACCGGCTTGGCCAAATAGTCGTTCATGCCCGCTTGCAGGAACTTTTCCCGGTCGCCAAGCATGGCATAGGCCGTCAGGGCGATGATGGGGATTCTGGAATGCTGAGATGCTGGAATATTGGGGTTTTCACCTCCCAACTTTCCTTTTTCATCCTCCAACCTCCTGATCTCTCTGGCAGCTTCAATCCCATTCATGACGGGCATCTGGATGTCCATGAGTATGCAATCAAACTCCTGAGCCGTGAGCAGGCCCAAAACCTCTCGGCCGTCCTCGGCCAGGGTGACGACATGCCCGGCATTCTCCAGCAGTTTTTTCGTTGCGAAAGAATTGGACGGTTCGTCCTCGGCCATTAAGA
The DNA here is from genome assembly GCF_900104215.1 of Desulfonatronum thiosulfatophilum. Lineage (NCBI taxonomy): Bacteria > Pseudomonadati > Thermodesulfobacteriota > Desulfovibrionia > Desulfovibrionales > Desulfonatronaceae > Desulfonatronum > Desulfonatronum thiosulfatophilum. Next base: position 162,026 of record NZ_FMXO01000007.1, read on the forward strand.
TGCGCAGGCGCCGTGGCTTTGTCATCTTGCCGGAACTCATCGTCATCCCGGACTGAGAAGCCTGCTGCCCGGTTTTCAACCACAATGCCACCTCAACCCTGGTTCCCTTGCCGAGGTCGCTTTGAACCTCGATGCTTCCGTCCATCAGGTGCACCAGCCGTTGCACGATTGCCAGACCAAGACCTGCGCCCTGATAGTAGCGCGTGTAGTTTCCTTCCACTTGTCTGAAGGGTTCAAAGATATCCGTCAGCCTGTCCTCGGGAATGCCGATGCCCGTATCCTGGACCGTGAAACGGACTCGTAGACCATTACTGGTTGACTCCAGTAAGCCGACTTCCAAACACACTTTGCCCATTTTCGTAAATTTCAAGGCATTGCCGACCAAGTTGAACAATATCTGCCGGATGCGTGTTTCATCCCCGATCAACGTCGGCGGCAGAGCCTGGTCCACATTGCAAATGAGTTCAATGCCTTTGTTTCTTGCGTTGATGGAGAAAAGACCGGCAACGGAATCCCGTAATTCTGTGAAGTTGATCTCTGATTCCAGGACAGCCATCTTCCCCGCTTCAACCCTGGACAGATCCAGGATGTCCGAGAGCAGCCGGTTCAACCGTTTGGCGGAAGAGAGGGTCAACTGCACGTACTGTTTCTGGTCGTTATCCAGGGATGTGGTTTCCAGAAGCTGCATCATTCCCATGATGCCGTTGATGGGGGTCCGGATTTCATGGCTCATGTTGGCCAAAAATTCGGATTTGGACTTATTCGCGGCTTCCGCGGCAAATCGCGCGTCCTTGATAACCTGTTCCGTCATTTTTCGCTCGGTGATGTCGAATACAATGGCCAGGAGAACGCGTTCTCCATTCATTTTAATGGGGTTCAAACGTATTTCGGCGGGGTATTGCGTGCCGTCCTTGCGGATTAGTCTGGTTTCGACGGAACGCGATTCATCATAATTCAGTTCATGCCAAAAACGAACGGCTTCCTGTGATAAAGAGGCGCTTTGATCCAAATCCGTCACGGCCATGGTCATCAACTCCCGGCGTGAATATCCGCTGATCCGGCAGGCATTTTCATTAACAAAAATAAATTGCCCGTCCATGTCGTGGACAACGACTCCTGCGGGGATGTTTTCCAGGATGACGGCCAGCCGGTCGCTGACTTCCTTGAGCTGTTCTTCCGTTTTCTTGAGCCTGGAGATATCAATCCCGACTCCAACAAAATATTGCTTATCCTCAATGGCGAATCGACTAATTCTGAGATAGACAGGGATCTTCCCGCCGCCCTTGATTTGCGGATAAGTTTCGGCTTCCCCCAAACCTTCCCCAATGGCCATGGCGATAGCGTCCTGAACCGCCTTGCGGCTCTGTTCATCGCCTATATACCAGTCCATGACCTGCATGCCGGCCAACTCTTCGGCGGAATAGCCGGAAAGGTATTCAAGGTTCTTGTTCCAGCGAACCAGACGGCCTTCCGGGTCATAGAGAAAAAGCATGCCGGGCGCGCTGTCGCTGATGGCCTGGTTCAACTTTTGTTCATACATCAAGGCATGTTCGGCATGCTTGCGCTGGGTGATGTCCGAAAGAAAACCTTCGTAGATCATCCTGCCGTCCTGGGTTCGCTTGGCTCTTGTGTTCATGGAAACCCAAATCGTATTGCCGTCTTTTCTTCTCAACTCTGCTTCAAAATTGTAGGATTGGCCGGATGTATTCAGTTGCTCCTTGTAAATTTCCCGCTCTTCCGGGCGAACATACAGCTGTGTCGCAATGTCCGTGACGGAATCGATCATCTCCTCCGGGTCCTGGAAGCCGAGGATGCGGACGTATTCGGGGTTGACCGAGAGGTAGCGTCCCTGGGGGGTGGATTGGAAAATGCCAATCGGCGCGTTTTCGAAAATTTCCTGGTACTGCCGTTCCGTTTCCCGTGCGTATTTTTCCAGCTCCTTGTTCAGCTTGCTCATGTGCTCATAGGTCTCGATGCTTTCCAGAGCCGACGCGCTGGACAACAAGACGATGGAAAGCAGCGACAGCTGCACGTCCGGAATATCAGCGACCTCCTTGTCGAGAACTCCAATGAACATGCCCCTGATCCTGGAAGGAGTGGCAAGGGCGTGTAACAAGAGTTTGCTTGACCTGTCCGTGCTCGGAACGACCACTGGCCTGCCGCGTCTGAGAATCCAGGCAAAGCGGTGATCCTGAATAAGCTGGTCGACCTCGGCATCCAGGTCCGGCCCAAAGTCCTCAGGTGTGCAGTAGGAACGCTGGAAACCGTTGTCCGTCGAGTCCACCAGAAAAAAAGACAGCACCTTGCACTTGATCAGGTTCCTGACTTTTTTGGCGGTTTCGCGCAGGACAAAGCCCCTGTCGATGCCCGCTTCCGGCCTGGCGTCGAATCGGCCGAGACATGCGGCCATCTCCAGGGCGTCCACGGACCTCCTCTTTTCTTCGCGCAGGAATCGGTTTTCCTCCTCCAGGCTGAGGATACGTTGTTCCAGTTCGTTCATGGGATGTTCACTCCCTGCCGATAAAAATTTGGATGATCTCTTCAAGCTGTCTTTCCGCCAGCACAACCGCCGGATAAAGATCGCTGACATCGATCCCCATGCTTTCCCACCCGGTTGCGCATAAAGGCGGAATCACCCCTTCGCCGCAGGCTCCCGGCGAGGTGAAGGATGCCATGAGATTGGCGAGATTCACGATGCCCGCTTCCATGATGTTTTCGGCTTTCGCAGGAGCATGGTGATACCGGACCATCTGTTCGAGAGATCCCGGGATCTTCCATTCCCTGCACAGCAATCCGCCTACGTGGGCATGGTCGAAGCCAATTACCCTGCGCTCGGCCAGGAACAGAGGCATCCGCTCTTTCCGGGAAAGGCAAATGGCTTCACGACAGGCGTCCGGCATGCCTTTGAGCATGATCAGCCGCCCCAGGTCGTGGAGCAGCCCGGCGACGAAAAACCGCTCTCCGGATAGATTTTGTTTCCAGGAAGAAACAAGGCTGGCATAGATGCCGCATGTGATGCTGTGTTTCCAGAAGCTTTCAACATCCATCACCTTTTTGGGAATGCGGTCAAACGTATTGACCACGGAAATGCCGAAGGCCAGGGAGGTCAATTCCTTGGTCCCCAGAAGGGCCACGGCTCGGCGGATGGAACCGATTTTGGAAGGAAAGCCGTAGTAGGCGCTGTTCACCAGCTTGAGCAGCTTGGCTGTCAGGCTGCTGTCCTTGGCCACGACGTCCGCTATGTGGGACGCGGAACTGAACGGGGATTCCATCACCTGCATGATCTTGTAGAAAATGTCCGGCATGGATATCAAGCCAACCTGTTCCCGGACCAAGTGTAAAACGGCACGTGGCCCATCGTCGCCGAGCCTGCTTTTGCCAGGGACCATTTCACAATGCGGGCAGTCTCCGTCTCCGTCGTCGCACCATACCGGCGTACCGGCTGCAATTCTTTGCGCAGTGCGTTCTATGGCAATTCTGGTGATTTCTTCTATTGCCGGATGTCGGTGATCAACATGATTCAGGTACGGGCGGATGTATTGTCCCGCCTGCATTATGAATTTCGGGGGAATCGCGGCCATTCTGGCCTCGGTGAGCTCCTCCTGCTCGTGTCCGACAATCTCGGCACGGGTGACGCCCCAGGCCTTGCAGGTGAGAATGCTTCTCTCACTGAGCACCGCCCCTTGGGGAAGCAAAAAGCGCCCCTCCCGGGAGCGCAGATCCGAGGCCAGGCTCATTCCCGGTGTAATATCGTCAATCTTGATGAACGCCATCACTATATTACCTTGAACATTTCCGTGTTGATACACAATGCGATCAGCATATCGCTTTATTATTATCGCTAAACCAAAAAAACAAACAGAGCAATGATTACGAAGTGGAACTACTCAACTCGTCAATAAGCAAGAAACTGAATCTCCGAGTTTACTGGTATGACTTATTCAGAGATGCTCATGCATGAGCGGCGTTTCATGCCGAACAATGGTTGGTGTTCGATTCCTCAGCTGTTATGTTGATACGTTGGGTGCAGATAGGGAGCAGGGATTCGACGGGCGAGCCATGCGTCTTGTCTTGCACCCTTCCGGCATGGCATAGGGAAGACGCACAAGGCGTAAGAGCAAACCCTTTTATCGAAAAAAGCGGGACAGGAGCAGAAGAAATGGCCATTTCCAAAAAGTACAAAAAAAGGGTTTACGATTTTCATCGTAAACCCTTGATTTTTTATGGTGGGTCACCAAGGAATCGAACCTTGAACCTCCGGATTAAGAGTCCGCTGCTCTGCCAGTTGAGCTAGTGACCCGCTGCTAGCGACTTGCCCTTACGGCAAGTCGACATCTTTAGACTTCATGCTTGTAGTTTGTCAAGGCGGATGACTCATGTTTCAAAAATTACTGCGTGGTGTTTCATTCGAGAGTGGAAAACTCCTTCCAAGTGCTCGTCATTGTCTGGCTTTTTTTGTCGCTTTTCTTGTGATTCTGTCGGCATTGCTTGCGGTACCCGGTTCAGGGGCGGGCAGGGTAACGGCTTTTGCGGATACCGCTCCTGCTCCGTATTCCTCCCGGCTGGAGTTGCATGTCCTGGAAGAGGATCTTGGCCCGTTGCCCAGGGAATCCCTTCTAGGAGTGTTCTGGGTCACTCCGGCTCCCGGATGGTACGCCTATGCCCACGATCCCGGCCCCACCGGCATGCCCACCACGCTCCAGGCCATGCTCGCCTCTGAAGAGGAATACCTGCAGGTTCTGTATCCACCAGGAATCATCAAGGAGGACAGCCTGGAGCCGGGGGTGCTGGTGGAGGCTTTCGTTGATTCGACTCCGCTGTTCATTCTTTTGCCGGATCGGGAAGATCTGGTCGACGAGGAAGTTTTGCACGTCCATCTGCGGATGCTGCTCTGTTCGGATCGCAGTTGCTGGCCTATCGACATGCGCGAGGAGCATTCGCTTGACGCATTGTTCGACCAGATCGCATCCGGTGAGGCAGAGCAGCCGGATCAACGGGCCTGGATGGATGTTCTGCCGTCATCGTCGCCCGGCGCGACCAGAACGCCGTTTGTCCGACCCGGCACGCCGGGCACGGCTCAACCAGCTCAGGCCGTACCTGGAGAGTTCGCCCCGGAACGTCTTGAGCCGGTTTCATTCCAGCCCGGACTGGAAGTCCGGGGCTTGGGCAAGGCATTGCTGCTGGCCTTGCTGGGCGGTTTGATCCTCAACCTGACGCCCTGCGTGCTGCCTGTGGTCAGCCTGAAACTCCGGGGGCTGATCCCTGATGCCTCGGCCGGAGACATGGAAATCCAACGCAAGGCCTTCCGGGATCACAACCAGCTTTTTGCTCTGGGCATCCTGACTTTTTTCATGTTCCTGGCCTTTCTGCTTTCCTTCACCGGAATGGTCTGGGGGCAGCTCTTTCAGAATCCGACCACGGTGATTGTTTTGGCAACACTGCTTCTGGCCTTGAGTCTGAGCCTTTTCGGGGTATTCAATCTGCCGGTGATCGACCTCAAGATGGGCCGCAAGGGTGATTCCGCCTTGTCCAGTGAGGGCCAAGCCTATTTCACGGGCATGCTGGCCACCTTGTTGGCCACGCCCTGCAGCGGGCCGTTTCTGGGCGGCGTGTTGGCCTGGACCCTGGTTCAGCCGCCCTTGGTGGTTGCCGGAGTCTTTTTCTGCGTCGGCCTGGGCATGGCCTCGCCGTATTTCGTGGTCAGTTTTTTCCCCCGCTTGGTGCGGTTTCTACCCCGACCAGGCAACTGGACCCTGTACCTGGAGAAGGCCCTGGGTTTTTTGCTGCTGGCCACCTGCATCTATCTGCTCTCCTTCCTGTCCGAGGAATTTCTTTTTCCCGTGCTGATCCTGTTCTGGGTTACGGGCATGGCTTCCTGGATCTGGGGCGGATGGACCAACCTGTCCCATTCCGCCCTGCGACGCTGGTCCATTCGGGCCGCGGCCTTGATCCTGGTCCTGGCCGCGGGCGGATGGGCACTGACGGCCAGGCCGGTGTCCAGTGAATGGGAGTTGTTTACCGCGGATCTGTACATGGAAACCCTGGGCCGGGACCGCATGCTGGTGGAGTTTACCGCGGACTGGTGCCCGAACTGTAAATTCCTTGAAAAAACAGTGCTCACTCCGGCCAACTTGGCGCCTTTTCAGGAACGCTACGGGCTGCGGCTGGTCAAGGTGGACCTGACCCACGACAACCCGGCGGGCATGGCCCTGCTCCGCGGCCTGGGCAGCCAAAGCATCCCCCTTGTCGCCCTTTTCGACCTCGGCGACCGGGCAATGCAACCCTTGATCCTGCGCGACCTGTTCACCCTCGGCCAACTGGAGCAGGCCATGATTACGGCGTTTCAGGAATAGCCTTCCCCGCAATCGCAATCGCAATCGCAATCGCAATCGCAATCGCAATCGCAATCGCAATCGCAAAAGAGGGGAGAGCCATATCTATGTCAACACTTGGGCACCACCGATAAACGACAAAGCTCACGTTGCGTGAGTAAGTGCGCTTTGATACCGGACATGGACAACGATTTCGATTGCGATTTTGATTTCGAGGAACGTGGTGGGTCAGGCGGCAAGGAGGAAATGGCGGCCCTGGATGTATCCACGGTTGGTCATGAAGGCGGTGATGTCCTCCGCGGCGCCGTGGCCGGCGACGTAGGACACGATGAACCTTTCTCCGGGTGGGGGGATGTCGTTGCGGTGGATCACTGGGCGTTCGGCCACGCGACGGTTGACCTTTCGCGGATCGATATCCACCCAGGCCGTGATTTTCACGCCGTGGGGCAGGAGCATTTCGGCGCGGCGTCGTGTTATTCGTCCGGCTCCCATGACCATGATTTCGGGATGGCCGGGGTTGTGCGCGGCCAGCCACTGGGCCAGGTAGCGGGCCTTGGTTCTGTAGAACGCGGCGACGTCGTATCGAGGATGGGTTCGGGAAAGGCGGTTGGGGGGATCGTTCCAGACATACAGCATCTCAGGCGCTTTTTCCATGCGCACCCCGCACTCCAGCCATCGCAGCCACAGTTCGTAGTCTTCGGGAAACGGCCCGTCGCGGTAGCCTCCGAACTGTTTCACCAGGCGGCGTCGAAACATCACGGTGGGGTGGACCAGCGGGGATTCACGGAAGCGCCCCAGGGACATCTGGTCATGGGTGAGCAGAGTGTTGGTCCAGTCCAGGTGGCGTTTATAGCCTCCGGCTTGATTCGAGTTGCCTCCGAAATCGGCCGCACAAGCCACAAGACCGACCTCTGAATGGAGCCGCAGGAATTCGGCCTGAACCCGCAGCCGATCAGGATGGCAGACGTCGTCGGCGTCCATACGGGCGATCAGCTCCCCAGCGGCGCAGTCCAGCCCTCGATTCAAGGCCTGAACGATTCCTCCATGCTCAAAGAACAACGGCCGGATCCGTCGGTCAAGAGCGGCATACTCAGATAAAACGGCGTGGGTGCCCGGAACGGTGCCGTGGTCGTCATTCGATCCATCATCCACAGCCAGGATTTCGAAATCCGCCCATGTCTGCGCCAGCAGGCTTTCCAGAGCCGCCGGCAGCGTCTTTGCGGCATTATGAATCGGAAGAATTACAGAGATCATGAAAAACCTCGGCTGACTGAAAAAATACGCTGGTGCAATGCCGGGGCTTGAAACAAAGGTCAAGCCTGAGTATGCCTGTAATATGTGCGCAAGTATTCAAGGAGTGTCTCCATGAAGCGTCCGCGTATCTCTCTCGGGTGGAAGATTTTGGGGTTGATTACCCTGGTGAGCTGCATTGTTTTTTTTGGGTTGTTCGCCGCCAATTTTTACTGGAAACAGGCGATCACCATCCATCAGATCGACCGTCTGGGGATGCGGATATCCGAACTGCTGAGCATGGCCATTGATGGCCCCATGCTTCGCGGCGACAATGACGGCACGCATGAACAATTCCGAGTCGCCTCGGAAATGTACGATGATATTCGGGTCTACCTGACCGACTTCCGGGGAAACATCACGTATTCCACCGAGCCGGGAACATTGCGGCAAGACCTGCTCGACATTTACGACCATCATGAAGTTCGCGGAATGTTGGATCAAAGCCTGCTCCAGGGCAGAGATTCGGGAATGCTGCTTGAACTCCAGGGCGACCCCTATTATCTGCGCGTTCGGAGCATTGCCAACGGTCCGGAATGCTATCATTGCCATGGATCAAGCCAGCCGATACTCGGAGCGCTATTCGAGTTTCAGAACATGAACCGGGATTTCGTCCAGTTGCGGACCATGCAACTCTACGGAGGGCTCATTGCTCTTGGCGGTCTGGCTATACTGCTCGGCTGCGTTCTGCTTTTTCTGCGGGCGCATGTTGTCGACAGGATCGGAAAGCTCTCCCGGATCAGCCGGGAAATCCGTCAGGGAAATTATTCGGCTGATTTCAACATCCAGGGCGATGATGAAATCAGCGAACTCGGCACCAACCTTTCCACAATGGTCCGGCGCCTTCAGGCCGCGGAAAAGTACGCCGCCATCGGCGAATTCTCAACGTATATCGCCCATGAGATCCGCAATCCCCTGTTCGCCATCGGCGGCTTTGCCAATACCCTGGTTCGTGCGCCCAAGCTGGACGCCACCACCATGCAAAAGATCCAGATCATTCTGAGCGAATCCAAACGCCTGGATGATATTCTGCGCATCTTCATCAACTTTTCCCGCCCGCTGGAACTGACAATGAACCGCTTCGACGTCAACGACGCAGTGGTCCAAACTTTGAATTCTCTGAATGTTTCGGCTCAGTGGCCCTCCGTCCATGTCCACATGCAGTTGGATGAGAGAATCGACCGTATCATGTCCGATCCGGAAATGGTCAAGCAGTGTCTGAAAAACTTGATCAAAAATTCCATCTCCACCATGCCTGCCGGCGGAGAGTTGCGCGTTTCCACACGAGAGGACAAGGACAACATCCTCCTGGAAGTCGCGGATTCCGGCCACGGTCTGCCGAGTGAAGTCCTGGAGCAGCCGTTCAATCCGTTCACCAGCCTGGAACTGGCCATGACCCGCAAGATCGTCGTCGACCTTGGCGGAGAACTGCAGCTGGAAAGCAATGAAGCATCCGGCACCAGAGCAACCCTGAAACTTCCCAAAGTTATGACGCTGGCCAGGAAAACGGATCAGGGAGAAGGATGATTGGTGTTCGATCTTTTGAAATCGCAATCGTAATCGCAATCGAAATCGACACCGATTGAAACAAGCTTGATCAAGAACCATACTCTTCAACATACGCATTCCAGTACCATAAGCGAAAGCGTTGTGCGGTGAAGAAATCGATTTTTTTCGATTTCGATTTCGATTTCGATTGCGATATCGATATCGATTTCGATGAAGAATAAGGAGAGAATGTGGAAATTGTTATTGCCTCGCGGAATAGGGGCAAGGCGGCGGAAATCGCGGCTTTGCTCGGACAATTTGATGTTCAGGTGCTGACCATGGATTCCTTTCCCGAAATCGGGGATATACCCGAAACCGGAACGACTTTTGAGGAAAATGCCCTGATCAAGGCGCGAACCGTGGCGCGGTTGACGGGAATGATCGCCATGGCCGACGACTCCGGATTGGAGGTGGAGGCTTTGGGGGGGGCGCCTGGGGTCTACTCGGCGCGGTTCAGTGGGCCGGACGCGACGGATGAGAGCAACAATGCCCTCTTGCTGGCCAAAATGGAAGGCGTTCCTCAGAAATCTCGTCAAGCACGTTTTGTGAGCGTGATTGCCGTTCATGCGCCGGTGCAAGGGGGAAAAGAGTTGCTGGCTCGGGGCAGCTGGTCTGGTCAGATCGCCTTGAGGCCGCTGGGTGAAAATGGATTTGGCTATGATCCGCTTTTTCTCGACGAGGAGTTGGGACTGACCTCCGCCCAGCTTCTGCCGGAGCAGAAGAACGCACGCAGCCACAGGGCCGCCGCCATGATGGAGCTGGCCCGTTTTTGGCCCGACTTTCTGCGGGAAATGAGGCTGCCTGAAGATCTTCCGCGATAATCCAGCCGGCCAGGTCGCTCCGCAAGCATATTTCGGCCACTGCAGCCGTGCTGCTCAACATTGCAGTTGACGCAAACTCTTGACTTGGCATGGGATCATAGCCAATCTGACCTCTTGTCACGCGTCGTGGGATGAAGATATCATTGAAGAATACAGTGGTTCCTTTGCCGCGGTCCCTTCATCTCTTCCTTGATCCTCTGGCCCGGAATTCGCAATGCAATCATTGGCCCTATCTGCGTCGAAAAAATAATTCCAATCAAGCCGAGGCGACTATGCCGATACGTCACTACTTTCTGTTTCTTTTTCTGATAGGGTTTTTGTGCGTCGGGCCTTTGGCAAGCGAAAGCCGGGCCAGTGCCGAGCGGGACTATTCCAGCGGCTGGAACGAATTCCAGCGGCTGCTCAAGGATCCCGTTCAGTCCAAGCAGCGTACCGCATGGATTGCCGCGCGCAACATGTTCAATAGTGCGTATCAGAAAGCTCCGGACGGCTCGGAAGCTCCCAAATCGCTTTTCTATCTGGGCCGTGTGCACGAGGAAATGGGGCAACGCTTCGGACAGGCCGCGGATTACACTCAGGCAGTGGATTACTATGGGCGGGTGGCTCTGCGATTCCCCAATCACACATGGGCGGACGATGCCCTGCTGCGCAAGGCCAAGATCCACCTTGAGCATTTGAATGACTCGGCCCAGGCCTATATTGATCTGTTGTCAATTGTGCACAATCATCCCAAGGGCGATATGGCTCCCCAGGCCCAGTCCATGCTTCGCGAGCTGGATGCCGCATTCCTGGCCAAGGTCAATTCGTCATCCCCCGGCAATGCCATTGCGGCCTCCGCGCCCGCGATAGCCGCTCCGGCAACGTCTTCAGTCGTCTCTTCCCAGCCAGAACCCATAGTCACGGCGGCACTGATCGCTCCGCCTGTTGCGCCGCGCGCCGTGGAGCCGGGCTCCGGAACCGCCAAGTTGACCCAGGTCCGCTACTGGAGCAGCGACGAATACACGCGGGTGGTTCTGGATGTGGATGCCGAAATCGACTTCAGTCACAGGCTGCTCAATCCGGACCCGGCTCTGGGCACGCCTCACCGGTTGATGATCGACCTGCAGGGAACGGTTCTGGGGCCGGAGACTCTGCCGCAACTCCAGGTTGCCGACGGCATCCTGCGCCAGGTTCGCACCGGCCAGAATCAGCCGCAAGTCAGCCGGGTCGTGCTGGATATTCAGCGTCTTGAAGATTTTCGGGTCTTCACATTGGAAAGCCCGTTCCGGATCGTTGTGGACGTCAGTGGAGCTACACAAAGCCTGGCCGGCTCTTCGGCATCGCGGCCTTCCGGGCAGACGGCTCAGCAGCGGAATCCGCAGATCGCCCCGGGACCGGGGGGCATTGCCTCCAGCCTCGTGGAGCAGCTCGGCTTGAAGGTGAACACGATCATGATCGACCCCGGCCATGGCGGCAAGGATCCCGGCGCTGTGGCCCACGGCATCAAGGAAAAGGACGTCAACCTGCGCATGGCCCGGATCCTGGGGAAGATGCTCGAGGAAAAAGGCTTTCGCGTCATCTACACCCGAACCACGGACGTCTTCATCCCCCTGGAGGAACGCACGGCCATGGCCAACGCCCAGAAGGCGGACCTCTTCATCTCCGTGCACGCCAATGCCCATCCCAATCCCAACATGCAGGGCTTTGAGATCTATTCCCTGAACCTGGCCAAGAACAAGGACGCCGTGCGGGTTGCGGCCCGGGAAAATGCCGTGTCCACGAAAAAAATCAGCGATCTGCAGTTCATCCTGACGGACCTGATGCTCAACTCCAAGATCAGCGAATCCAAGGAACTGGCCACCAAGATTCATGGTCGGACGATCCAGGGCATGCGCCGCACCCATCCAAAGCTGGGGGACAACGGCGTCCGGGAGGCTCCGTTCTACGTGCTGATGGGCGCGAAGATGCCCGCGGTTCTCGTGGAAATGGGATACTTGACCAACCGGGAAGAGTCACGTCTGCTCAATACCGACGCTTACCTCCGAACCCTGGCCTCCAACTTGGTGCAAGGCGTCCTGGCATACCGTGACCATATCGAACGGCACGCCAAATTGTAGGATAAACATCGGCGGGAATACTTATGAGGCCCAAATGCGTGCCGCCAGGGACTGAATCTGCAAATCAGCAAGGTTGACTTCCGGCAACTTCACTCGCAACTCGAATCGAAATCGAAATCGAAATCGAAATCGAAATCGAAATCGAAATCGAAATCGAAATCGAATCAAATCAGATTCCTTTCTCTACGTCTGAAACTTCCGGATAAACTTACGATCGATGTAGTCCTTGATCCAGAAGGCCGGGCGACCGCCGAAGGCGATCCTGTTCTTGTAGAGGATGCCCTGGCCTCCGCCGATGTTGAAGATCAGCAGGTAGTCCCCCCCGGGATCAAAGGGCTGGAGTTCGCGGCCTTCCAGCCGGGACCGCACATTGTGCAGCAGTACCGGGTTCTGGCGCACGGCGTAGACCCCGACCTTGTCCAGGGGTCGCGGCTGAAACGAGATGCAGTCCCCGCCGCCGAAAATGTCCGGATGGCTCACGCTCTGCAGGAATTGATTGACGAGCAGTCCGCCCTCCGGACCGGTTTCCAGTCCGGAGTTGCTGAACACCTTCGAGGGGCGGACTCCCAAGGCCAGGAAAACCACATCCTGGACATGGCGCTGCCCGTTTTGCAGATGGATCTCGCCTGATTCCACGGCATGCACATAGCTGCCTGCAACCACCTCGATCCCCTTTTTTTTCAGCGCCTCTTCGGCCATGCGGCGGACCTTGTCCGGCATGTTCTTGAGCAGCCTGCTGCCTGCGAAGATCTGGACCTTGCAACCTTTGCCGCCTTGTTCACGTCCGACGTCCCACGCGTTTCCGGCCACCTCCAGCGCGGCCGGCCCCCCGCCGCACACACCGATCCGCACCGTTTTGGTTTTGGCCATTTCCTGGATCCGCCGACGTGCCGCCAGCAGACGCTCGATGGGCTTGACCGGAAAGACCACGTCGTTTGCAACGCCGTTGTCCGCGCCAGCGGCATCTCCGGATATGTCCCGGGGAACATAACTGCCCAGATTGCAGCTCAAAACATCGTAGGGCACTTCCCGGCCTGAGCGCAGCACCACGACATGTCGCGCCGCGTCGATGGCCGTGACCAGGTCCTGGATGAATGTTCCCCCGCGGCTTTCGATCATGGTTTGCACCGGAAAGCTGATTTCCTCGGGGCGGTACGTTCCTCCGAGCATTCCCGGGCCCATCCCGGAGTAGTAATGCCGATCTCCGGGACCGATGGCCGTCACGGCGTGCCCCTTGGCCGTCAATTCGGGAATGGCGGCCATCAGGGCCATGTGGGCATGTCCTGCCCCGGCCAGGAGAAGCCTGCCCATTAGACAACCTCCTGGAGCCTGTCCATCAGATTTCCCAGGTGCTGGAGATGCTTTTTCTCGTCCTCGGCCATCTGTTCGAGAAACTCCCGCACTTCCCCCTGGGCCTGCCGTGCGGCCCGGGAGTAAAGGTCCATGGCCTGGGCCTCGACTGCCATGGCAAAATCAACGATCTCCCGCGGGTTTTCCAGATCCACGCCCATCCGGTGCATGTGGTCCTCGGTGGAAATGCCGCCTTCCGGTACGGCCGCCGGCGTATCCTTGGCGGTTTTTTGGGTTGCCTTTTGCACGTCCTCGCCGGCCATGCGCTGCGCCACGGCCTGCTGGTGCTTCAACTCAACTGCAGCCAGCAAGGCGAAGACTTTGCCGGCCTGGGGATCGGCAACGGTCTCGGCCATGTTTTCATAGAATTCACGCAGGGCCGATTCCATGTCGTAGGCCACAGCCAGAGTCTGTTCCAGGGTCATGGATTCCGTGAAAAGGTGCAACCCCAGCTCGTATTCCCCGAAGCCGGTCCAGCCGTTCCAAGCCTTGAACCCGCCGCTGAGATTCAAAATTTTTTCGAACCCCTTGCCGGCCAGCATCTGCGCCGCGACCCGACTGCGACCGCCGATGGCGCAGTAGACCAGCGTCGGCTTGCTGCCATCGAGCTCACTCATCATGTCTCCCAGTTGTCCGATGGGCATCAACCGCGCCCCCGCGATATGCCCCTGCTCGTATTCGCCGGGTTGCCGGACATCCACGATCTGCAGCTCCGGTTCCTCGGTCAAAACCTTTCGAGCCTGCTCCGCGTCAATGGATTTGACGGGTGTCAGAAATTGCATCCAACGCATAGACTGTCCCTCCTTGATGCTCAGGATTCTCTCCCCACAATGCAATCCCAATCGAAATCCTAATCGCAATCGCAAAAGCATAAACGTAATTGCTCTAAAATTGTGGCAAGCACGTACCGGATTCCTGCCTTGACGTGTATGACAAGTTGGAAAACAAAGTCATTCCGGTGAAAGCCGGAATCCAGATTTTTTCATGAGGTTCACTTGCACTGTCCGTCTGAACAGTAAAGCTTTTCGATCATGTCAACGCTGCCCAAAAAGTTGAAGGCTCGGACATGCCCAACATTACAACGCAAAGTCGAGCACAATCTCCGTCAGATTTCGTTCATCATCCGCATGGACCTGAATCTGCGCGCCCATGGAGTCCACCGCCAATCGTGCGGAATAAGCGCCAAGTCCTTTGCCTTCGGTTTGGACCCAGGGGGGATTTTTTTCCATGAATCGTGAGCGGATATTCAGGGGCAGAACCCCGGAATTGACGATTCGCAGGCGGACATTTTCTTGTCCGCGTTCAAGATGAACGGCAACGGGGCGTCCCGGGGGACTGGCTTCCACGGCATTCTTGATCAAACTGAAAAGCACTGAACAACAGAGCAGCTCCTCGGCCTGGACGACAAAGGATTGTCCGTTGGACGCCGATTTGTCGTCGGGTTGGATGAGGATCTCCTTGTCTGTGTGATTTTTTAAGCGGGACAGAGTCCTGGCCACGGTGCGGGCGATTTGCAACAGATCCACCGGGTGGGGGTCAATTCGGAAGGCGCCGAGCTCCAGCTTCCAGAGATCGATGGTTGCCGCGACGGCCTGAAGCAATTCAAAGCCGGAATGCTCGATGTCGCGAATCTTTTCCAGGTGCTCCGGCGCAATGCCGTCTGTCGCAAGGATCTCTCTGGAATTTCGCAGGATTTCCCTCAGAGGCTGCTTCAAATCATGGCGAATGATTCTTTCCACGCTTTCGCGCATGCTTAAGGTCTCCTCCAGGGTCTTGTTGCGTCGATCCAGATCGCACAGGGAGCGGCGTAGGGCGAGCTGGGTCTTTACCCTGGCCTGGACCACGGAAGGGTCAAAAGGCTTGCGTATGTAGTCAACAGCGCCCAGATGCAGCCCTTTCGCCTCATCTGCGTCCCTGTTCGTCATTGTCATGAGGAGGATCGGGATGTCCCTGGTCCGGGGATCCTCCTTCAGTCTCGCGCACACTGCGTATCCGTCCATGCCCGGCATCTGGAGGTCCAGGAGAATGATGTCAGGTCGAGGCCGCTGACGGGCCAGTTCCAGGGCTTGGTCTCCGGATGTGGCGCTGAGCGTGACGCAGTCACCCTCAAACATGGCTTTGAGAGTGTCGATGTTGATCTGTTCGTCGTCTACGAGCAGGATACGCTGACGTCCTGCGTCGATCTCCAGTTCCCTTGGCTCCATGACAGTCTCATCCAGCCCCCCGGAGACGGCGACCCTGTTTCGTCCGGAGCTTTTTGCCCTATACATGGCCTTGTCCGCGGCCAGCAAAAGATCCTGAGCCGTTGTGCCGTTTCGTTGTGGGTTCAGGCCGGCTACGCCTAGGCTCAGGGTAATCATCGGTGCGAGCGGGTTGAAGGCATGGGGAATGCTCCGCTCCTGGATCGCCAGGCGGATTTTTTCCGCCACACCGGCGGCTCCGGACAGATCCGTTCCGGTGAGCACGCAGATGAATTCCTCACCGCCATAGCGGGCCACCAGATCCGTTTGCCGGGAAACAACCTCCTCCATGACCGAGGCTACGTGACGCAAGCACTGGTCGCCGGCGGCGTGGCCGTAGTTATCGTTATAGAGCTTGAAATAATCGATGTCGGCCATGATTAAGGCGATGGGCTCGCCATTGCGAAGACAGCGCTGCCATTCAAACTGCAAGAATTCCTCTAACCGACGACGGTTGGCGATCCCGGTCAGCCCGTCCTTGTTGGACAGGTTCCTGAGGATGTCACGTTTGCGCTTGAGTTCCAGGTGCACCTTGATTCTGGCTAAGACCACCGCTGGTCTGGGAGGTTTTGTGATGTAGTCCACGGCGCCCGCGGCCAAGCCGAGTTCTTCGAAATGTTCCAGGGAACTGGCCGTGATGAAGATCACTGGGATGTCGCGGGTGTCCGGGTTTTCCTGCATCCGACGACAAAATTCAAATCCATCCAGGTCCTGCATCTGGATGTCCAGAAGGATGATGTCCGGCTTGTTCTCTGCAAAGGCAAGCGAGATGGCCTGTTGCCGGTTCAGGGCCATGCTGATGTCGTAATGATTCCTGAGAATGTCGGACAGAACCTGGATGCTCGCCTTTTCGTCGTCGATGATCAGAATGCGCGGTTTTTCTTCGGACATGATCTGGCTTCTCCATTGTGTTCAATGCTCGATGTAACTATTCAGCAAAATCGGAAAAAGATCTGGATACCGGCTTTCGCCGGTATGGCTGAAAATGTTCCCTAGGGGCATTCCGGCGGAAGCCGAAACCCAGTACAGGTGAATGACCACCCATCAATTGAGCTGTATAGTTACTGCTCGGTAATCGATACCTATTCAAAAAAATTCGAAAAGAAGACTTGGAGCAACTTTTCAGCTGCGGATTGGCTTGCCGTGTTGGGTCATTCCGGGGAAGCCTGTCCCGGGCATGAGCCGGGAGCCGGGATTCAGTGCAGGTGAATGATCACGCCCATTGAGCAGGATTAGTTGCGATTCATGGTTCATTCGGGGATCGAGCTGAGCAGGCCGATAAACTGGTTCAGGCTCATCCCGTAATGACGTTTCCAGATCTCGTTCAGCGGTGATGCGTGATCGTTGCGTTGCTGGCTGAAGAAGAGCCGAACGGCCTCCAGTAACTCCGTATCCTCCTGGCGCAGGCCCCAGCCGACTTCGGTCATGGGGCCCACGGGGAACACCATGTGCAAGGCGGGGTACTGCTGGCGGATGATCCAAAATGCGGCATCCGCATCAATGACGGTGAAATCGAAAAGTCCTGCGTCAAGACCGCGCAGAACCTCATCCGTGGGCATCAGGCGGATGTCCACCGGGTTGGCCGCATAAGTGGCGTCGTTCTCCTGCTGTAGCCAGGAATGGAATGCGGTGTCCTTTTCCACTGCCGCGATTCTTCCGCCCATGTCCGATGGGCAGAGAAATTCCTTCGCTTTATCGATGTTGATTAAAACGATGAATCGGTTGGTGAACAGGGTGGGGATATCCATCTTGGTGAGGCGCCATTCTTCCCGGGTCAGATTATTCGGGTAGATGTCGCAGCGTCCGGAAGCCAGAAGCGAGGGAGTATATTCCGCATCACGAACGATCCGGCCGTTTTCGTCAAAAAACTGTTCTTCCCAGTCCACGCGAACCCCCTTGATATGCATATCCTGTCCAAGAAAGGCGGCAAATGCCTGTACGGCATCGAATGCCGGCCCGGAAAATCGACAATCCTCCCGGCAGTCCATTGGTTCGGCATTGACAACGGAAGGATGAATGGGAGCAAAACAGACGCGCAGCTCACAACTGGAAATGATCTCCTGGAAAGAACGGGCCTGGCTTTGCCACGGAAACAGGAACACGGATCCGAGGATCACGCAGAACAAGGCAATAACATGGACTGCACGGAAGACGTGCTCGGGGTACTTCAGATTGATGTTCATGGTTGCTCCTTGAAAGCCCGCCCGTACATCCAATGTGGAGTGATTATCAGATTGAATCAGGTGTCCTGGGCTATGGTGACGTGTTGGTATTTGTGTTTGCGATAAATGCATGGGGATTTATTCATCAGTGGTTGTGGGGACGGAATTTGGATTATTGGGCGTGCGGCTATTGTAGATGGGGATCAAGGGGGAGTTCAGGGGTTGTGAAACGCTTGATATAGGCACGCGTATCGAACTTGCGGGCGCAGCCTTTGGCGTTCATGTAGCGGATCTGGCCGAATATGGGGCGCTCGAACCAGGGGCGGTCGTGGACGCCGCCGATGCTCCAGGCAATGCCGGTGTACCCGTTGGGGTCCCTACCGTCCAAGGAGTATTTGTCGTTGAGCAGGATGGCGATGGACATGGCTTCTTCGGGCGACGTAGTCCACTCCAGAATTTTCTTGGCCCAGTACATCCGCATGTAGCCGTGCATCTTGCCCGTGGATACCATCTCCTGCTGGGCGGCGTTCCAGAGAGCGCCGTGGGTGGCGGCGGTCTCGAATGCTTCCAGCCCATAGCAGTGATCCCGTGGGTCCTTCCGGTGCTTGTCCAGGGTCTTTTTGGCCCAATCCGGAAAGCCGTCCACCCGGTCGTAGTCCTTGTTGTGCCAGCAGAAATTATCCGCCAACTCCCGGCGGACGATCAATTCTTCCAGAAAAGCCTCCCGCGCGGCCGGAGACTTGTTTGAGTTCATGACCTCCAAGGCCACGCGCTGGGCCGAGATCTGGCCGAAATGAAGATAGGGCGAAAGATTGGAGAGCACATCGGCATTGGGATCATTGCGTTGCTCGTACCGTTCAAGACGGTGGTCCAGGAATTCCCGGAGCATGGCCCTGGCGCCCTCCTCGCCGGGACGCAGCCAATCCACCTCGGCTACGTTCATGTCGACCTGCAGGCTGCTTCGTGCCGCCTGCCAGTCCACTGGGGGAAGATCCTGCATTGCCGCGGGGGGATGTGCCAAGTCGGGAAAATCGGTGAGAAATTCGTCCAGGCGGCGATGAATTTTGGGCCGAATGGTTCGGGCCGCGTATTCCTGTTTGGATGAAGTCTCCCAGCAGGGCACGATGTTGTGGGCATCCACCTCAAAGACAGGGATGTCCACTTCGGCGGACACGTCTTGCTTCCACTGCCGCTTGATGCGCAGCGGATCGAAATCCGTGATCAGCATTCCGGCATTTGTTTCACGCAGGAAGTCGATCACGGACGGAACCACCTCGCCAAGGCGCAGGGCAAAAGCGATTTGGCGAGCCCGCAGCACGTTTTCAACTTCGGCCAACCCCTGGAGCAGGAAGCCGTAGTGGCGGATGGCGGCGTCCAGAAATTTTGGGGAAAGACAGAACAGAACGGAGAGGGGCACGCCGCGTTCCGCGGCCTGATCAGCCGCGAAGAGCAGGGCCCAGTTGTCCCGGACGCGCTGATCCCGGCTCATCCAGTAGACAACGGGACCGGCCTGGGGCCGGCCGGATGGTTCGCGGATTAACCGAATGCGGGCGGAATGGATATTCCGGGTCATGGTCAACCTCTGCGGGGTTGAAACTCTTCATCTGCCCGGCTTGCCGAGTTTTGTGGCTTCGCAAGTTCCATCGCCGATTTACGGTACCCGTGCCTGTCCCCCTGTTCCGGATCGGGTTGTCATGCAGGGGGATCGGCGCGAGCTAGGCGAATTACGGCTCAGTCAGACACAGACGCTCAAGACTTGTTGTCCGGCAAGGTAACGTTGAATTCAAGAACTTCGCAATCGCCGTCTCGGTTCACGTCCACGTTGATGTTCTCCAGTTCGACATGCACATACTTCTGGACGACAAGCAGGATTTCCTGTCGCAGTTGGGGCAGGAAATCATAGCCGGAATTCTGGGCGCGTTCGTGAGCGACAATGATTTGCAGACGGTTCTTGGCGACCTGGGCCGTGGGCTTCTTGGATCGAAAATAACTGAAAATACCCATCTCAGCCCCCCAACAACCGCGAGAAGAATCCCTTTTTGACGGGATTGATGAATCGGTGGGCCACGTCTTCTCCAAGGAGCCTGGAAACGGCGTCCGCATAGGCCTGACCGGCATCGCTGGGTTCATCCAGGATGACCGGTTCACCGGAATTGGAAGCCGTCAGGACCGCTTTGGATTCCGGAATGACTCCCAGCAGAGGGATGTTCAGAATTTCCTGGACGTCCTCCACGCTGAGCATGTCGCCGCGCTGAACCCTGGCAGGATCGTAGCGGGTCAGGAGCAGATGCTCCTTGATGACTTCGCCGTTCTTGGCCTTCAAGGTCTTGCTCTGCAGCAAGCCCAGAATGCGATCCGAGTCGCGGACTGAGGAGACTTCCGGGTTGGTGACCACGATGGCCTCGTCCGCGAAATGCATGGCCATGAGTGCGCCGTGTTCGATCCCGGCGGGCGAGTCGCAGATCACGAAGTCGAATCGTTTGGACAAATCCTCCAACACTCCGGCCACGCCCTCTTGGCTCAGTGCTTCCTTGTCCTTGGTCTGGGACGCGGGCAGGATATAAAGATTTTCCACCCGTTTGTCCCGGATAAGGGCCTGGTTCAAGGTGGCGTCGCCTTGGATCACGTTTACGAAGTCGTAGACCACCCGGCGCTCGCAACCCATGATCAAATCCAGGTTGCGCAGGCCGACGTCGAAATCAAGGACAGCGGTTTGAAAGCCGCGCCGGGCCAGACCGGTAGCCAGCGAAGCGCTGGAAGTGGTTTTCCCCACGCCTCCCTTGCCTGATGTGACAACGATTATCTTCCCCACACTTCCTCCTGATCAAAGGCCTGATTCAAGGCACGCAAAGGTTTATGTTGTTGGCGCACGGCTCCGCGCCGCAGTGGACTTGTTGTTTATTTGGTTCAACTCGGCATTTGCCAGGATCGAAATCGAAATCGAAATCGAAATCGAAATAGTTTCATGATCGAATTGTTTTTTCGATTCCGATTTCGATTGCGACTCCGAGCATGAACTGGGTATTCGTTTTCAATTGAACCGCAAATGAGAATAAGCTGTATGTCCGGACTATTATTGACGCATGATTATCCGATCAAACGACGTCGATCAGCAGTTGCTGTCCTTCAAGACGGATCTGAACGGCTCGGCCAAGCATGTCCTGAGGCAAATCCTCGCTGACCTGGTAGAATCCGGCCACGGAAACCAGATCCGCACGCAGTTCCTTGCAGAAGATGCGGGCGTTCTCGTTGCCCATGACGCCGGCCAGGGCGCGTCCGCGCAACGGGGCGTAGATGTGCACGTTGCCGTCCGCGATGACTTCGGCGCCCGGCCCAACCGAGGCCAGAACGATCAGATCGCGGCCCTTGGCGTAGATCTGTTGCCCGGACCGAACCGGTTTTTCCACCAGCATGGCGTGCTGAGTGATGGAGGGACAGACTGGTTCCTCTACTGGAGCCCGGGGCATGGTCTGCTTGCCGATGGCGAAGACGCCGAGATGAAGATTCGGAGCAAGCCGCTCATGGTACTCATTGCCGCCCTGGATGCCCACGGGCATCATCCCTTTGTCTCGTAGGGCACGGACCAGTCCGGACAGATTGATGCTTTCCCGCAGTTCTCCGAGTGCGCTGAGATCTACGATCACGGCCATGTTACGAAAGAATTCCGGTGTCTGGCTGAGACGGTCCTCCACATCGGTCAACAATTCATCCAAATTCGGGGTCAAAGGACGGAACAGGGTGCATGGCGCGACTTTGCCTCTGATTTCAAACGCAGGCATGAGATGGTCCTCGATTTCCGCGAACGCCGATTCGGTCCGCATGGTGGGAATGTCCGTGCTTGGTCATGGACGCAAGGTTTACAGCGGGACGGGCTTGAATACAAGCCCTGGCCGCTGTTGCTCAGGCGGAGAGGGAGGGGGACGGGAGGATTTATATTTGAATGTGATTTCGAGGGCAATTCTCGGCGCCTATCACGCTATGACAGCGGCAGCGCTCCGGCATTTTTCCGCAATGCCCCCCCAACTGAAAAGGCCGGCATGGTCGCTGATAGTTTGAACGGCAAAATGACATGCACCGTGGTTCCTTCGCCCTCCTCGCTGTCGACGCAAACATCACCGCCCATCAACTGTACGAGTCTCTTGACGATGGCCAGCCCCAACCCCGCTCCCTGGTAGCAGCGGGTGTAGGAATCGTCTACCTGTACAAAGGGTTTGAACAGGTCCTTGAGATTTTCGTGGGGAATTCCAATTCCGTTGTCGGAAACGCGGAACAGCAAACGCAGGTCGCTGTTTTTGGCGGGGGAGAGTGGAAGCATTTGAACGAGAACGACACCCCTCTCAGAGAATTTCAGGGCATTGCCCACCAGATTGAAAAGGACCTGGCGGACGCGAACCTCATCGCCTATGAGTCGCAAAGGTATGGAAGGATCGACAAAACATTCCAGGGCGACGCTTTTGTCCCGGGCCGTGACCGTGAACAGATCCACAACCGAGTCGCTAAGGTCCGTGACCTTGAACTCAGTCTCGTGGATTTCCATCTTGCCGGCTTCCACCCTGGACAGGTCCAGGATGTCAGTGAGCAGCCTGGTTAGTCTGTCGGCAGATGTCATTGCCAGTTGCACATATTGCGTCTGTTCGACGTCCAGTTTCGTGGTCCGCAGAAGCTGCATCATGCCCATGATGCCGCTGAGCGGAGTCCGGATTTCGTGCGACATGTTGGCCAGGAAGACGGACTTGGCTTGGTTGGCGGCTTCGGCCTGGGCCTTGGCCTTGATGGCTTCCTCCTCGGCCCGTTTGCGCTGGGTGACATCATGGCCGATGCACAGGATCTGCTTCTCGCCATTGTCCCCGATCACGACCCGGTTGCTCCAGGAGATCCAGACCCGACTGCCGTCCTTGAGGAGGTTCTCGTTTTCGTTGGTGAGGTACCGGTCCGGGTGGAGGGTGATGTCCCGGATCATGGCGGCCATGTCTCTGTTTTGGCTGTCATAGGCGGAAAGCGTTGTGCCGATGACATTTCTTCCCAATACTTCTTCCTTGGCATACCCAAAAAAACGTTCCGCGAATTCGTTGAAATAAAGCAAGAACCCATCCTGATCCATGCGCAGAATGATACTGTTGGAATTTTCCACAAGTTCGCGATATTTTTTTTCGCTTTCCCTGAGCGCCTTTTCCGCGGCATGGAGTCGCTGCTCCGTGTCTAATTTGCAAAACAGGCGCTCAAACGCTTTGGGTAGAAGATCGGTCAGGGCCAGATCCTTGACCAGATAGTCGTCCGCTCCCAGCTTCATCATTTCCACGGCCAACCGTTCATCCCCCTGGCCGGTCATGACGATGAACGGGGCGTGAAGACCGCGTTGCCGCAAGGCATTGATCAGGTCTCTGCCTGTTGTGTCCGGGAGTTTTTGATCCAGCAGCAAAGCCTGATCCGGAAGCGCCTGGATGCGCTCCACGGCTTCAGCCCCCGTGGCGACGCTCGCGGCCTCGAACCCGGCCTTGCGCAGTCGCTTTTCGAGCAGTTTCCTCAATCCCTCGTCGTCTTCAACGATCAGTACGCGCCTGGGATTGTCGGGGAGGACGTTGATAGACGTTTCACTGGGTGAACGCATGTGATCAATCTCCATTGACTTTCGGAACCTGCACGACCATCAGGAACAGTCCAAGCTGGCGAATGGCGTTCACGAACTCTTCATATTCAACAGGTTTGGTAATGTAGCTGTTGCATCCCATGGCATGACAGCGCGCTACTTCCATCGGGTTGTCAGTGGTGGTGATCATGATCACCGGCAGCTTGCGCAATTCCGGATCGCACTTGATCCGGGCCAGCACTTCCAGCCCGTCCAGCTTGGGCATGCGGATGTCCAGCAGCAGGACATAGGCCGTACCGGACTTTCGTTTTCGGCCGTCTCCAAGACGCAACAGGAAGTTCACGATTTCCTGGCCGTCCCTGAAATGGAGCATCTCGTTGAGAATGCCGGCTCTGGCCAGATTTTTCCGGATCAATCCCGCATGCCCTTCATCATCTTCGGCTATAAGAATGACAACTTCCTGATTCATATCGTTTTCCTGTTGGTTGTGACCAAATCTCGCAGTTTGCGGGGCGGGTGGTTATATGCCCGGAGCAATCGGCAAAGACACGATAAAGCGACTACCTTGGCCGTGTTCAGATTCGACCCGGACAGTACCGTCAAGTCGCTCCATGACCTGGCGGACAATGGTCAATCCCAATCCTTCGCCTTCGCTACGTTTGGGATCAAGCCGGTGAAAGAGCTCGAAAATGTTTTTCTGGTGCCCTGCTTCGATCCCGATTCCGTTATCCTCCACGCAATACTCGCAGCGGATGTCCTGGACGTTGCCGTTGATTCGGATCACGCCGGGTCGGCCCGGATCCAGAAATTTCAAGGCGTTGCCCAGAAGATTCGAAAAAACCTGGGTGACCTGTACCTCGTCGCCTCGGCACGGCGGCAGATCGCCCATAACGATGCCGACGCCGGAGTTCTCGATCTGAAACTCCATGGCCGCGATCACTCTGGCCATGAGCTCGTTCATGTTCAGCGAGCTGATGTTCAGGGGGGCCCGGCCCGAGCGGGACAGCTTCAGAAGGCCTTTCAGCAGGGCGTCCATCTGGGAGGTGCTGGTCCGGATATAGTGCAGGGCATCTTTCATGTCCTGGAGCGGGGTGCGGACAGCGGCTTGGAGTTCCGCGTGGGAATCATGATCCCAGTCCAGGGCCTTGCCGAGATCCTCGACGGCAAATTCCAACTCTCTGCCGTAGCCGTCCACATTGACCAAAGGTGAACGCAGATCATGGGAAGCGACGTATACCAGTTGCTCCAGCTCCTTGTTCTTGGCTGAGACCATCTGCTGCATCCGCGTAATTTCGGTAATGTCCGTGGCAATGGTGGCGAAGCTGCCGATGCTCGGACAGACCGCGGATATGGAAAAATATTTGTCCATTGGGGCAAAATAGGTTTCGAACCTGTGCGGTTCTCCGGTCAAGGCCACCCGGCTGTATTCCTTCAGATAGGGAGGGGTTTGGGACTGGTATGCCTCGGTAGCCGGCTTCCCCTGGACGTCGTTCTTCGACAATCCCGTGATGCGGGTGAACGCTTCGTTGCAGTCGTTGATCAGATAGTTGACCGGTTCCCCCTGCTCGTTGAGCATCAGTTCATGCAGGACAACCACTTCGGTCATCGAGGAAAACAGGGCATACAGTTTTTCCTCGCTGACACGCAGCGCATTCAGGGCCCGCCGCGTCTCCTCTCCGGCCTGTTGGGCCTGCTTCTTGGCGAGTTCAGCCGCCCTGGCCTGTTCCTCGGCTTGCTCCTTGGCCAGGATCAGAGCCTGTTCGGCTTGTTTCCGCTCGGTGATGTCGCGAAATTCGACGACCCGGACCATTTTGCCCTTGTATGGAATGTTCCGTGCTTCCAAGCGGATGGGGTATTCTTCCTTGTTCTTGCGGATTCCGATCGCCTCATAGGGCTTTTCATACCCGGTGCGGATCTTGCCCATCACCATTTCACGGGTTTTTTCGGAGATGAGCAGCAGGCCGTTCATCCCGATCAGTTCTTCCAGGGAGAAACCTGTTATTTCGGATAGCCCCTGGTTGCATTCCAGGATTACGCCCTGGTCATGGATGGCGATGCCTCCGAAAGAGGCATTATGCAGGGCCTTGAAGCGGGCTTCGCTCTCCCGCAAATCCATTTCGATCCGTTTGCGGTTGGAAATGTCCGTGTAGAAGCCCTGGTAGGCAATGATCCTTCCGTTTCCGTCACGCACGGCCTGCGCGGTTCGGGAACACCAAAAAATCGTCCCATCCCGCCGACGCAATTGGAATTCGTGATTAACCAATTCGCCGTACTCTTCCATCAGGCGCATGAATTCCAATCTGTCGGCGGGATTGACGTATTGCTGGCTGCCGATGTCCGTGACTGAATCCATCAACTCTTGCGGGGAGTCGTACCCGAACATCCGGGCTGTCGCGGAATTAGCGGAGATGTAGCGACCTTCAGGCGTGGAGGTGAAGATGCTGATGGGAGCCGTTTTCAGGACTTCCCGGATGTTGATGCCTGGAGCAAACCCGCTGTCGTCAGTAAGGGGCGATGTTTGGGACATAACGATTTTATCAGCCTTCAAGGTAATTATTAAGAACGTGACCGGGCTGGGGCTGTGTGAAAAAAAGGTTTTACACATGTAAATAGAAGATTACGACAGTACCTGGTTGCCGGAGTCAGCCTTGTCGTCAGTCTTTGCCCGGGGCAATCTGTTTTAGGCAAAAGAGCCGCTGAATCAGTGCAATCCGGAATAGTATTTTTTTTTTGTGAGAATCTTTCGCATGGCAGTCCGTAATGAGAGCAAGCTCCGTAGATTCAGTTGGTTGAGTAGTACAATCATACTCCACCAAATGGCAAGGATATTGCTGTTCATGTTTGGAAACAGCACATTGTTATTATGTAGAATACGCAAACTTGCCTCCATGATCACCTGCTATACAATTTTATAATTCGCCGGTCGTACTGACCGGCCAGCATCAGCGTAACTACCTCATGCAAAGGAGTTCCCATGACCCTATCCATCGTTGCCCACTGTCCACGAACCGGCCAGTTCGGCGTGGCCGCGGCCACCGCCATGCCGGCTGTCGGCAAACTGTTGACGCATGCAGCTCCCGTATCGGCGCCATAGCGACCCATGCGCGCATCAATCCCTATCTCGGGATCGACGGATTGGAGTTGCTGCGCCGCC
Source organism: Desulfonatronum thiosulfatophilum (assembly GCF_900104215.1). Lineage (NCBI taxonomy): Bacteria > Pseudomonadati > Thermodesulfobacteriota > Desulfovibrionia > Desulfovibrionales > Desulfonatronaceae > Desulfonatronum > Desulfonatronum thiosulfatophilum. The sequence continues at coordinate 188,606 of NZ_FMXO01000007.1, forward strand.
GTCTTGCGGCAGTGGATGTGGCTGAACTGCTCCAGCGATCGGACCCGCTGATCCAGACTCGCCAGTTTGCCGTGTTGGATATGGCCGGTCGGGCCGTGGCCTTTACCGGAACGGATTGCCCCGACTGGGCCGGTCACCGCGAAGCTGAGGGCTTTTCGGTCCAGGGCAACCGCCTGGCCGGACCGCGGGTGGTGGATGCCGCAGCGGAGTCGCTCCAGCACACCGCGGAGCAGGAGGAACTCGACCTGGCGGCGCGCCTGGTTGCGGCCCTGGAGGCGTCCGAGGCCGCGGGAGGCGACGTGAAGGGGGAGGAGTCCGCGACAATCTATGTGGTGGACACCGAGGACTATCCCCTATGGGATATCCGGGTGGACCTGCACGATGACCCGGTGGCCGAGCTGCGCCGGCTGCATGATGTCTTTCGAGAGCGATTGCTGGATAAGATCCTGGCCATGCCCACCCGGAGACATCCCGCGGGTACGTTGTAATATCGGCAACACTTGGTTCGTCCGAGCACGAGAGGACTGGATACCCGCCTTCGCGGGTATGAGTGATTCGGACACGGCGTTGCAGAACAAGTCATTCCCGCGAAGGCGGGAATCCGGAACATGCTTGCCTCTGCCGGACATGAATCTCCGGCAGAGGCGGCATGACGGCATTTGCGATCAGGCCTTTTCGATCCGGCACATCAGGGCCGAAAAAGGCCAGGAACCGATTTCCGGGCTGCAGAACTCCGGTTCCATGGGGCAGAGCATGTTGATGTTGGACTCGAAGACCCCGAACAGCTCGGGAAGGGCTTCCTGGCGTTCCGGGAACCACCATCCGTGCTGGGCGTCGACCATTCTGGGATGGATGCGCGTCGAGGTGCGCAGGCGCATCCGGGCCCTGCCCCTGGGGGAGACGACAAAGACCCACTGGTCGTTTTCCAGTCCCTGTTTTGCGGCCGTGTCCGGATGCAGGAGCACCAGCGGATCCGGGACCTGTTTGCGCGCGGATTCGATCTGGCGCTGCTCCGAGTGGTACATGGGCATGAACCGGCTGCCGGTGATCAGGATCAGGGGGAATTCGGCCACCAGTTCCGGGTCGCCCAGCGGACTCCAGAGCGGTTCCTTGTACTTGGGCAGAGGGTCGTTGCCCAGTTCCTCGAAAATGGCGGAGTACAGTTCCACCTTGCCCGAGGGCGTGCCGAAGCCGGACTGCTCATAGCGCTTGAACTCCGGCGTTCCGAAAAATCCGTACTGCTCGGTCAACTGCCTGAAGGTCAGGCCCGTGGGCTCCAGGCGGAAATCGCAGGCCTGTTCCAGGGTTTCCCAGGGCCACTGGTCTTCCTGACCCAGGCGCAGACCCAGGCCGCGGTAGAACTGGTAGGTGTCCTTGCGTTCAAACAGCGGCTCGATGCCCGGAGGGCAGGCCATGCAGAATCCGCCGGTGACCCACAGCTCGGGCTGTTCCACCGTGGTGGCCGATGGGAAGACGTAGTCGGCCAGGGCCGCGGACGGGGTCATGTAGTATTCCATGACCACGTACAGCTCCAGCGCGCTCAGGGCATCGAAGACCATTTTCGGGTCCGGGAAGGAGAGCATGGGGTTGCTGGCGACAGAAAACATGGCCGTGATCGGGTAGGGTTTTTTGGTGATGGCCGCCTGGAACACGTCCCGGGCGTGGGCCACGCAGGTCCTGTACATGGACGGCGGGTTGACCTGGCCCTTGGGCAGCTTTTGATTGTTGGCCAGGTTGCGCTCCCAGCCCGGGAAGCCGAAGAAGGGGTAGGTATCCGCGCCGAGCTGCTTGGCCCGCTGTTCCGGCCCGATGGCCTCGGCAGCCACGAGATCGAACTCGCCGCGCACCCTGGCCACTTCAGGGGTCTGGCCGAAGGTTTCCCCGCCCTGAATTTCCAGGTTGCCGGTAATGGCCCGCAGGATGGCCCGGGCCCTGGCGCACTGGTTGGAATTCACGCCTTGCTTGTCCAGGCCGTAGGCGTAGGGCAGCTGGGCCGGTTTGGAGGTGGCGTAGATCCGGGCCGCGGCCGTGATCTGCTCCACCGGGACCCAGGTGATCTCGCTGACTTTTTCCGGCGTATACTCCCGCACCGCGTCCCGAAGTTCGTCAAATCCCACGGTCCAGTTCTCTACGAAATCCTTGTCGTACAGATCCTCCTCGATGATCAGCCGGATCCAGCCCAGCATCAGGGCCAAGTCCGTGCCCGGCCGGATCTGCAGCCACATGTCCGCCAGGGCGACTTCGTCGATTTCCCGGGGATCGACCACGATGATCGTGGCCCCCTGCCGGCTGGCCGCCTGAACGCCCGGCCAGGCCTGGATCGGCGAGGAGTTGGCCGAGGCCCGGCCCCAGATCACCAGGCACTTGGCCTGCCTAGCATTGCCCCGGGCCATGCCGCCGTAGGTGGCGAACTCCGTGGCGTAGGACGGGCACATGCAGATGTTGTTCGCCCCGCAGACGTTGGGTGAGCCGAACAGGTTGTAGAACCGCCGGCAGTCCCAGTGATGAGTGCGGCTGGTGCCATGGGTGAAGCCCAGGGTTTCCGGGCCGAATTCATCCCGCAGGCGGGCCAGCTTCCCTGCCACCTCGTCCAGGGCCTGGTCCCAGGAAATCCGCTCCCACTTGCCTTCGCCCCGCGCTCCGACCCGTTTGAGGGGATAGTTGATCCTATCCGGATGATGGATGTGCTCGGCCATGAGCAGGCCGCGTTCGCAGATCAGCCCGCGGGTCACTGGATGGTCCGGATCGCCGCTGACCTCAATGACCCTGCCGTTTTTCATGTGCAGCAGGGTCCCGCAACGAGGATGGCACAGCCCGCAGTAGCTGCGCTTGACCTCGTCCCGATCCCCGGGTCCGGCTTCGGCATTGTAGGCGTACAGCGGAATGCCGCCCAGGGCCAAGGATGACGTGACCAGGGCCGAATAGTGCAGGAATTTTCGGCGGTTGATTTGCATGATTCCTCCGGTGTTGAAAGGATGGGAAGGCGCGCAAGAGACAGTCTTTTGGCAAGCCCCCTACAAAATTTCCTTGATTGCCGATATCAGGCTTTGCGCATTGGGAATATAAAACCGTTCCTGGGGCGGGCTGGCCGGGACCGGGATGTCCGGGCCCGTCACCCGACGCAGGGGTGCCTTGAGATCGGCAAAGGCTTCCTCCATGACCACCGCGGCCACTTCGCCGCCAAAGCCGCCAGTCCGCGTGGCCTCGTGCAGGACCACCAGCCGGCCTGTTTTCCTGACCGACGCCAGCAGGGTCTCCTTGTCCAGGGGAACCAGGGTCCGCAGGTCCACGATTTCCGTCTCGATCCCTTCCCCGGCCAGTTGATCCGCCGCTGCCATGGCCACGCCCAGCATGCTGGACCAGGTCGCCACGGTGACGTCCTTGCCCGGACGTTTGACGTCGGCCTTGCCGATGGGCGTTAGATACTCCTCTTCGGGAACCGGCATGGGCGCGAAGTAGAGCCCCATGTGCTCGATGAACAGCACCGGGTTGTCATCCCGGATGGCCGACTTGAGCAGACCCTTGGCATCCGCGGAAGTGGCGGGCATGACCACCTTTAAGCCAGGGCAATGGGCAGCCCAGGCCTCCAGGTTGTGGGAGTGCTGGCAGCCCGCGCCGAATCCCGCGCCTGTCTTCATGCGCACCACCAGGGGAAAGGAGGACTTGCCTCCGGACAGATAGCGCAGCTTGGCCGCATGGTTGACGATCATGTCCGAAGCCAGGGTGAAGAAGGGGTTGAACATGATCTCCACCACGGGCCGCAAACCGGCCTCGGCCGCGCCCACGGCCAGCCCGGCGATGGCCGCCTCGGACACCGGGGTGTCCTTGACCCGCTTTGGTCCGAATTCCTCCAGCAATCCGTGGGTGGGAAACATGGGGTTGACGTGAATGCTGACCCCGACGCCCTCCCCGGCTATGAAAACGTTGGAATCCCGGCGCATCTCCTCCCGCAAGGCCTGATTGACGGCCTGTCCCATTCCGAGTTTCTGCATGTCGCTCTCCCTTTATGCTGACCCCGCTGGGGGGTATTTTTTCAAAGGTACTCCAGTGAATATGGTCCCCGATCTACTCGAAATCGCAATCCCAATCCCAATCGCTATCGCAATCGCTATCGCAATCGAAATCTAAATCGGCTTCGGCTCCGAGTAGACGCTCTCTCTGCACCTGTTGATGATCGTGGGTGGGTTGCCCTTTTCCGATTATTCCAATTTTTTCGATTTCGATTTCGATTTCGATTTCGATTGCGATTGGATTGGTGAATTGATCGGAGGGGGGATTGGTCAATCGACCCAGACATCCTCCAGGGCTTCTTCCGGAGCGGGGTAGGGGCTGTCCTCGGCGAATTGCACCGCATCGCGGACAACTGCCTCGGCCTTGGCCTGCATTTCATGCAGTTCCTCCGCGGTCAGCACGCCTTGTTGCAGAAGGTCGTCCCGCAGGCGGGGGAGGGGGCATTTTTGCTGCCATGCCGTAATTTCATCCTGGGGCTGATAATGTTGCGGGTCCGTCTCTCCGTGGCCCCGGCAGCGGTAGGTCTTGCATTCGATGAGGGTCGGCCCTTCGCCCGCTAGGGCGCGTTGTCTGGCTTCATGCACGGCCTTGTACACCGCTGTGGCATCGTTGCCGTCCACGACTACGCCGGGCATGGCATAGGCCGCTGCCCGGTTGGCGATGTCCGTAACCAGGGTATGCTCTTCGCAGCGCTGGGCGCCGGCGTAGAGGTTGTTCTCACAGAGGAAGATCACCGGCAGCCGCCACAGGCTGGCCAGATTCAGGGCCTCGTGAAAGGAGCCCTCGTCCGCCGCGCCGTCGCCGAAAAAGCAGACGGTCACCCGCTGCTCGCCCTTGTACTGCTGGGCAAAGGCCTGGCCCACGGCAATGGGCAGACTCGCACCCACCACAGTGGACGTGCAGGGCGCGTTGACCTCGGGCACGGCCAGATGCAGCGTACCGCTTTTGCCCTTGTTGCAGCCGGTGCGTTTGCAGAAGATTTCGGCCATCAGGGCATTGGGGTCCGCGCCCTTGGCCAGGAGATGGTTGTGGCTGCGGTGGTTGGTGATGATCACGTCCTCCGGTTCCAGGGCCGCGCAGGCTCCGGAGCCCACGGCCTCCTGTCCCGTGCAGAGGATCATCATTCCCGGAATCTTGCCCTCGATCTTGCATAACTCGACCAGGGCGTCCTCGAAATGCCGGGACAGAAGCATGGTCCAGAGCATCTCCCGTTTTATTTCCGCTGAAATCTCCATGCGACCTCCATTCGTTGGTGGGTGTAGAGTAGAGCGCTAATTCCTTCGTCACTCAGGACTTTTTACCGAACGCCTCGTCGCACGCGACTACTACGTGTCTACTGATATGCATCCCGGACATCAGCGCCCCCTCGTCGAACCGTACGTGCGGTTTTCCCGCATACGGCTCTCCGATGATCTTTCAGCCACAGGCATTCACAAGGAGTTGACGGCTTTTGTATCTCTTACGCAGGTAGACCAACCCCAGGCCTTGCAAGGCCGCATAC